>NZ_JAFLWU010000012.1:0-182927 GCF_017316265.1 Pseudomonas sp. Marseille-Q1929 | reverse complement strand
GGAGCGATCGCGTAGCGTAATCAACTACGCGATCACTAGTGGAGTAGTACACGGCATAGGCTGTGGGCGGTTTTATGGCTGCCTTAATGATGCTTTTTGAAAAGCTGCCAAGACAGTTGCTCCCACATTTGAGCGGGTTCACAAGTCAAAATGTGGGAATTTTAATCGCAAAAACTAGAACTGCCCTACCCAATCTGGCTATGCTCGTGCCCTTTCTCGAAAGGGCGCGGGCATGCTGACGATCTTCTTTTACGCGCTGGTATTTGGTTTTGTGTTTTGCCTGTCCCCCGGCGCCGTGCTGGCGGAGACCCTGCGCCGTGGCTTGCTCCAGGGGTTCACCCCCGCGTTGCTGGTACAGATTGGCTCATTGGTGGGCGACGCGGTCTGGGCGGTGATTGGCCTCACCGGCATTGCGCTGCTGATCCAGCATGACGCCGTGCGCGTGCCGCTGACCGTTGCCTGCGCGCTGTACCTGGCCTGGCTCGGCGCACGCAGCCTGATGGATGCGTGGAATCTGCCGCAGGCTGACAGCGCACCGGCCAGCTCGGCGAAGAATGCATTGGCGGTGGGTGCAACGATTTCCCTGGCCAACCCGAAAAACATTGTCTATTGGGGCGCCCTCGGCAGCGCGCTGTCGGGCATCGTCGGCGCTACGCCGAGCCATGGGCAGACGCTGATGTTTTTTGCCGGGTTCATGCTTGCCTCAGTGTTGTCGTGCTTTCTGATTGCCGGGTTGGTGAACTTGTTGCGCCAGAACGCCTCGCCCACTTGGCAGCGCATCAGTTACGGCGCCTGTGGCGTGGTATTGATCTATCTGGCCATTCTCGCGGCACAGGGCATATGAAGTTATATATCGAACAACTTCCAAGTGCCTCTTATCTGAATAAACTCTGAACAGCGGATAATTTAATTAATCATCCGTTGACATTTTGTAACTGTCTGAGTAGATTGCCCGTGCCCGCAACTGGGGCCTTTTTTAAACCTCACAAAAGAAGCCAATGGACACAGTATCTAGTCGCTGTCCGAGCACCGCCTTTGCGGGCATCGGGCGCCCAACCCAGAATATGACAGGACTCGCGTTCCGGTCCGGTAAGCTGCGCTAGAGCTCGATGCTCCACCGTAACTGCCTCACCGGTCGCCCGTCCGGTCCCGAGGTGTGTTATGACCTTCCAAGCCTTTGTTTTACATGATATTCGCACGCTAGCCGCAGCCCTGCGCGCCAAGCTGTGCCGCGAGCCTATGGGGTTTTCCCCGACCCGCGCAGCCTTTGCCACACCCTCCCCTCAAGTGCGCCCGGCTCACCCGCTGGCGCACTGGCGTATCTGCCCACAAAGCGGCCAATTGGTGCAGCACTGGGATCAAGCCGACCCGCAGGACCCACAGAGACCGAAGGTTTCCAGCCTGGCACAAGCCGGTCTGCTGCTCGGTTTCTACCTGAGCGCGCGCGCCGCTTAATTCCACTGGAAACAGCAACTAACTGATTAATAGCCTGGAGTTCTTTATGAACTATCCCAGTTGTAATTCGCTGCGCGCCATTTAACTAACGCAGCAACAAAAAGTCATTCAGATATTCTATTGAACCGATCGCGAAGTCCGCGGCTCGGCATGCTTTCGCTCGCCTGTCAGCAGGTAAGTACCGGGTATGTTTTGTCGAGAATTGGCGACAGGAGTACACACCATGAGCGCCGTAAAAAACACGCCACTGCACAAGAAAACCACCACCGACGCCGACACCAAGCTGTCGATGCGCGCCGCCCGCGAAGCCCACAACGGCCTGTCGGCCACCCTGGCCAACGTGCGTGCCACCCAGGATGGCCTGACCGAACTGGACGCCGCTGCACGCCTGCACCGCGAAGGCTACAACGAAGTCGCCCATGACAAGCCGCCCCACGCCATCGTGCAGTTCCTGCAAGCGCTGAACAACCCGTTCATCTACGTGCTGCTGACCTTGGCCGGCATCAGCTTTGTCACCGACTATTGGCTGCCGCTGCAAGCCGGTGAAGAAGTTGACCTGACCAAAGTCATCATCATCATGACCATGGTCCTGCTCAGCAGCCTGCTGCGTTTCTGGCAGGAACACCGCTCGGCGAAATCCGCCGAAGCCTTGAAAGCCATGGTGCGCACCACCGCTACCGTGCTGCGCCGCGAACAAGTTGGTGCCCAGCCGACCCTGCGCGAAGTGCCGATGCGAGACCTGGTGGCCGGCGACATCGTGCAGCTATCCGCTGGCGATATGATCCCGGCCGACATCCGCCTGATCGAATCCCGCGACCTGTTCATCAGCCAGGCAGTGCTCACCGGCGAAGCCTTGCCGGTGGAAAAGTACGACACCCTCGGCGACGTCACGCAAAAATCCGCCGCGCCCCCAGCCGCCGACCAGGGCAACCTGCTGGACCTGCCGAACATCTGCTTCATGGGCACCAACGTCGTCAGCGGCCGGGCCAAGGCCGTGGTGGTTGCCACCGGGCCACGCACCTACTTTGGCTCGCTGGCCAAGGCGATTGTCGGCTCGCGGGTGCAGACCGCGTTCGACCGTGGGGTCAACAGCGTCAGCTGGCTGCTGATCCGCTTCATGCTGGTGATGGTGCCGATCGTGTTCCTGCTCAACGGCTTCTCCAAGGGTGACTGGGGCGATGCGTTCCTGTTCGCCCTGGCGGTTGCCGTCGGCCTCACCCCGGAAATGCTGCCGATGATCGTCAGTGCCAACCTGGCCAAGGGCGCCACGGCGATGGCCAAGCGCAAAGTGGTGGTCAAGCGCCTCAACGCGATCCAGAACTTCGGCTCGATGGACGTGCTGTGCACCGACAAGACCGGCACCCTGACCCAGGACAAGATCATCCTCGAACATCACGTCAACGCCTTTGGCCAACGCGATGACACGGTGCTGTCCCTGGCGTGGCTCAACAGCCATCACCAAAGCGGCATGAAAAACCTGATGGACCAGGCCGTGGTGCAGTTCTCGGAACAAAATCCGAAGTTCCAGGTGCCGTTTGCCTACAGCAAGGTGGATGAATTGCCCTTCGACTTTGTGCGCCGTCGCCTGTCCATTGTGGTCAAGGATGCGGCCGATGATCAGTTGCTGGTGTGCAAGGGCGCCGTGGAAGAGATGCTGGGCATTTCCACCCACGTCATGGAAGGCGGCGACGCCGTGCCGCTGGATGAGCGCCGTCGCAACGAGTTGCTGGCATTGGCCAACGACTACAACGAAGACGGTTTCCGCGTGCTGGTCGTCGCCACGCGCAACATTCCCAAGGCCCTGGCCCGCCAGCAATACACCACTGCCGATGAACGCAACCTGGTGATCCAGGGCTTCCTGACCTTCCTCGATCCGCCGAAGGAAACCGCCGGCCCGGCGATTGCCGCGCTGCAACAAATCGGTGTTGCGGTCAAAGTGCTGACCGGCGACAACGCCGTGGTCACCAGCAAGATCTGCCGCCAGGTTGGCCTGGAGCCCGGCCAGCCGCTGCTCGGCGCAGAAATCGAAGCGATGGACGACGCCACCCTGCTGCGCCGCGTGGAAGAACGCACAGTGTTTGCCAAGCTGACCCCGCTGCAGAAATCCCGGGTGCTCAAGGCCCTGCAAGCCAACGGCCACACCGTGGGCTTCCTCGGTGACGGCATCAACGATGCACCGGCGCTGCGCGACGCTGACGTGGGTATCTCGGTGGACAGCGGCACCGACATCGCCAAGGAATCGGCGGACATCATCCTCCTGGAAAAGAGCCTGATGGTGCTGGAAGAAGGCGTGCTCAAGGGCCGCGAAACCTTCGGCAATATCATGAAGTACCTGAACATGACCGCCAGTTCCAACTTCGGCAACGTGTTCTCGGTGCTGGTGGCCAGTGCGTTTATCCCGTTCATGCCAATGCTGGCGATTCACCTGCTGCTGCAAAACCTCATGTACGACATCTCCCAGCTGGCCCTGCCGTGGGACAAGATGGACAAGGAATACCTGGCCAAGCCACGCAAGTGGGACGCGAAAAACATCGGCCGTTTCATGATCTGGATCGGGCCGACCTCGTCGATCTTCGACATCACCACCTTTGCGCTGATGTGGTACGTGTTCAGCGCCAACAGCGTGGAGATGCAGACCCTGTTCCAGTCCGGCTGGTTTATCGAGGGCCTGCTCTCGCAAACCCTGGTGGTGCACATGTTGCGCACCCGCAAGATCCCGTTCTTCCAAAGCACCGCCGCATGGCCGGTATTGATGATGACCTGCGTGGTGATCGCGCTGGGCATCTACGTGCCGTTCTCGCCTCTGGGCACCCTGGTCGGCCTGCAACCGCTGCCACTGGCGTACTTCCCATGGCTGGTGGGCACCCTGCTCAGCTACTGCTGCGTGGCGCAACTGATGAAAACGATCTACATCCGCCGCTTCAAGCAGTGGTACTGATCCCCCCGCCGTTCAAACGGTGGCGGTCGCCCGGCCGTCACCGTGCATCACAAGGATTCGAATATGCGCGTCTTGATCTGTGCAGGTCGTCATTACGCCGACACCAAGAAGTCCCGCCAAGTGCTGGACGCTTACCACCGCCTGCGCCCGGTGCAGGTATTGATCCACGGCGGCAACCAGTTCCTGGGCAGCGACGTCGAGGAGTGGGCGCGGGAACTGGGCATCGACGTGGTGCGCTACCCGTCCAACTGGCAACGCCACGGCAAACAGGCGGAACGCCAGCGCAACCATTTCATGCTGACCGACAGCCAGCCCGACGTGGTCATCGCCCTGCCAGGTGGTGACGACACGTCGGAGCTGGTCTGCCAGGCCAAAGCCAGCGGCATTTCGGTGCTGACCGTAGAAAGCTGAACTCACGCGAGGTGCATCATGCACAACAAACACACGCCGCAACGCCCGGATGGGTTTGCCAAATACCGTGCGCGTCACTATCGCGGCGCACGCCACACCTTGTTGCTGTTGCCGCCGGCCAAACGCCGTGCACTACGGCGCAACCTGGTATTTATCGGCCTGACTCTGGCCATGCTGTTGCTGATAGCGCTGCTGTCCAAGGCCCATGCCGCTGGCGGGGCCTACGTGGTCGACGATGGCGCAATCAATGCGCCGGGCACCTGCAACGTGGACGCCTGGTTCAGCGCCAACCGCTACGAGGGCAGCAGCCACAGCGAAACACTGTCTCCCGCGTGCACCTTCAGCGCCTTGCCCTCCGTGCAATGGGGCGCGGCACTTTCGCGGGCTGGAGGCGAAAGCCAGATCAGCCCGCAACTCAAGGCGCAGGTGTTGTCGCGGGAAGACTTGGGGTTGGAGATGGCCGTGGCCGCCGGGGCGCACGTTGCGTTGGATCGTCGGCACGCCTTTGATGGTGCGGACCTGAACGTACCATTGACCTGGCAGCCCTTGCAGTCGCTGCGCCTGAACCTGAATGCCGGCTGGACCCATGCCTATGATGACGGTGAACAAAACCACCGCCTGACCTGGGGCAGCGGTTTCGAGTATCAACTGGCGCCAGCCCTCACGCTGATCGGCGAGCGTTACGGCCAGCGCGGCGGCGACCAGGCCTGGCAAGCCGGGCCGCGCCTGCACCTTGGCGAGTTTGTCGATGTGGACCTGATCGTCGGGCGCAGCCTGAGCGGTGACCGCGACCAATGGCTGACCACCGGCGCCACGTTGCGCTTCTAGGCTTTGGCCTGTTGCTCCAGGTGCAGCTGCAACTGCGGGTCGAGTTGCAGTTGCGCCGCCAGGTCGTCAAGGTAATTGCGTTCGGCATCCTGCTGGTCGTCCACCAGCAGCACGCTGGCCAGGTACACCTCGGCAGCCACGGCCGGGTCGCCGGCAAGCTCGGCGAAATCCGCAGCATCCAGCGGCTTGGCGACTTCGGTGTCGAGCCACTGTTGCAGCTGCGGGTCGTCGGTGTGCTGGCGCAGCTCGTTGGAAATCATCTGCTGCTCTTTTTCATCAATACGCCCGTCGGCCTTGGCAGCAGCGATCAGGGCGCGCAGTACCGCATGGCTATGGGCTTCGGCTTCGGGGCCGTCAAGCTGGTCCGCCGTCTGGAAGGCGGCTTGCGGTTGGCTGGCCTGCTGGCTCTGCCAGGCCTGATACGCCTGGAAGGCCATCATGCCCAACGAGGCCAGTGCCGCGTAATTCATCCCGCCTGAGCGCCCTTGTGCAGGGCGTGCAGCCGCACCGCCACCCAGCAGGCCGCCGAGCCCGCCCAACAGTCCGCCCAAACCACCACCGGCCGAGGCGTTGCCGGTACTGGTGCCTTTCAGCAAACCGCCGAGCAGGCCACCCAGTCCACCGCCCGAGGCGCCCCCGCCCTGTTGCCCGGCGCGCAGGAGTTGTTCCAGTAGATCGCTGGTGTTCATGCTGTGACCCTCCGAGGGCGCACTGTTGGCGTCTAACAACCATAGCCCGTGCCTGCCGGAACACCATGACCGCCGGGCGGGCGCGGCTTATGATGGCGCCACCACGCTTTCAAGAGAGCAACCCCGTGAACCGGATTGAACACATCACGCTGATGGCAAGCTACAACCAGTGGATGAACCAAAAGGTGTATGACGCCGCCAGCCACCTCACGGACGCGCAACTGCTGGAAGATCGACGGGCCTTTTTCGGCTCGATCCTGGGCACGCTGAACCACCTGGCCCTTGGCGATACGGTGTGGCTCAAGCGCTTTGCCCAACACCCGGCGGGTTATTTGGCGCTGGTACCGCTGGAGGCTGTCGCCATGCCAAGTGATCTCAAGCACTTGGCTTTTGCCGACCTGCGCACACTCGCGGCCTATCGCGTGTGGCTGGATCGATTGATCATCGATTGGGTCAACACCCTGCAAGCGCCCGAGCTAGACCAGCGCTTGCACTACCACAACATGCGCGGCGTCGCGGCCAACAAGGACTTTTCCAGCTTGTTGCTGCACTTCTTCAACCACCAGACCCATCATCGTGGCCAAGTGACCACGCTGCTGAGCCAGGCCGGTGTGGACGTGGGCGACACCGACCTGCTGGCCTTGATTGACTGAACTCAGCGCGCGGTGAACTCGGCGTAGGCCTGCAACAAGCGCGGAAACGCCTCTGGCTGCGGCAATTGCGCAAAGCTTTCGACGGCTGGGGTGGTGGCCCAGACCAGTTTTTCCTGGGTCCAGGTTTCCATGAAAGGCACGTAGTCGCTGGCGTTATCCAGCAAGGTGGCGCGCACATTGACGAACTCATCGATGCCATGGGGGCGCGTAAACAACCAGCTCATGCAATGGGGGCAAAAGTAGTGACGGTCCACGCCCTGCAACCCGCCGATCACCGGGCAACCAGCGGTCACGGTAAAGCCGCTAGCCGGTATCAAGGCGCTGAGGGAGAACGCGCTGGAGGACATTTTCTGGCAGCCGGTGCAGTGACACGCCATGGTGATCACCGGGGCCACGCTGACACTGAAACGCACGCGATTGCAGCGGCAACTGCCCTCGTGTGGCAGGGTTTCGACGCTCATCATTGCTTCCTTTTTATGATTGGGTGCGCGTCAGGGTACCAAACTAAAGCGAACGCGGCTGTGCAGGTGGGGTCACAACATTGAGGCACCGGGAAAAACCTTCCTGCCCTCCCCTATAAGAAGGAGATGCTCCTATGGTCATTCACTTCAAGGTTGCCGGCCATCTTGCCTGCGGCCACCACGGCACCAACCTCCCCTCCAGCACCGAGCTGAACCGGGTCAAGTGCCGTACCTGCCGCAACACCGATGCCTACAAGGAAGCCCGCCGCACCCAACGCAACGCGGCCCGCCGCAGCGCCCGCCGCGCTAAAACCCACACCACCGGCGACTGGCGCAGTGCGTGGACACAGCGCCTCACCGACCTGCCCGGCTTGCAGCGTTTGCCACGGGGGTTCAGCGGGCAGCCATTTGTCTAATGTGCATACCCTTTATATGGGAGTGGGCTTGTGTGGGAGCGGGCAAGCCCGCTCCCACAGGGACTTGCGGTGCTTTTTAGTAGGCGGGCAAGCCCCACGAAACGGGTTCGAAGGCTTCCAGGCTGACGAGACGATGGTCAGCATGCTGGAATTTCTCATCCGGCATCGCAGGATCAGGAACCGCCACCGCATACATCCCCGCCGCCTTCGCCGCCGTAATGCCAAACGGTGAGTCCTCGAACACCAGGCAATCCGCCGGGGCCACGCCCAGGCGTTGGGCTGCCACCAGGAAAATGTCCGGTGCGGGCTTGGCCGCGCCGACGTGTGGGTCGTCCGCCGTGACAATCGCATCAAACAAACCGAACCATTGCCGATGACGGCTGATCTTCAAATCGAAGTAATGCCGCGATGAGCTGGTACCCACCGCAATCGGCACGCCTTTGGCCGACAGGTGTCGCACCAGGGCTTCGGCCCCTGCCATGGCGCCGGCGCGGGGGAAACGTTCGTTCATCAGCGGTGTACGCAGTTCCAGGAACGCCTCGGGGCTGATCGGCAGCTCCAGCGAACGCACGATGTAGCTCGCCAGGTCATACGCCCCCAGGCCAATGGTGTGCTGTTTGAACTGCCAGTCAAAAGCCCGGCCACCGTAGCGGTCGGAAATAATTTGGGTGACCTCGGTATAGACGCCCTCGGTGTCGAGCAACAAGCCATCCATATCGAAGATCACGGCCTTGATCTGTGGTGCATTCATCCGTCGTTATCCTCAAGTGCGTCCGGCGTAATGGTCGATCAAGCGGTTGAGCAGGATGGCCAACACAATGATCACGCCGGTAATCGCCATTTGATAAAACGAACCCAGCCCGAGCAAATTGAAGATATTGCGCAGCACTTGCAGCAGCATCACCGCCACTGCCGTGCCCACCACGCTGCCGCGCCCGCCGAACAGGCTGGTGCCGCCCAATACCACGGCGGCGATAGCGTCCAGCTCCAGGCCTTGGGCGGCCGTGGGTTGACCCACGTGCAGCCGCGAGGTCATCAACAACCCGGCAAATGCCGCCAATGCGCCGCAGATGGCAAACACCCCAATGGTCACCGCCCGCACCGGCACACCGGACAAGCGTGCGGCTTCCAGGTTGCCGCCGGTAGCCAGCACATACTCGCCAAACACGGTATAGCGCAGCACCAGCCAGGCGATCAGGGTGATAAGGATGAAGATCAGCCCCAGGACCGGAAACACGATGCCGGCACTCGGCAGGATGTCGATCATCGACGAGCCAAACCCGGTGAAGCTGGCCGGCAAGCCGCCGATCGGCGCGCCGTCGGAGGCGAGAAAGGTAGCCCCGCGCAGCGACACCAACCCGGCCAGGGTGATGATAAAGCTGGGTACCTTGCCAAATACGGTCAGGCTGCCCATCAAGGTGCCGATGGCCAAGCCCACCAGTAAGGTGGCCGGCACTGCCAGCCAGCCGCTGACCTGGTTCTGCAACAGCACCGCCACCAGGATGCCGCCGAAGGCACACAGGCTGCCGACCGACAGGTCGATATTGGCGGTCAGGATCACAAAGGTCATGCCGATGGCGACAATCCCCACAATGGCCCCTTGCTGGAACAGGTTGGCGATGTTGCCGAAGGTCAGGAAGTCATCCGACAAAAACGTTGCCACCACCACGGCAAACAGGAAGATGAACACAAAGTTGTAGCGCATCACCCATTCCAGCACGGCGCTGCGGCGGCTGGCGGCAAGGGTCACGGGCTTGTCGAATACGGGTGTGGGGTTACTGGCGATAGTCATGGCTCTACACTCTTTTACCAATAAGGATGGCCTGGTCGATCTGGTCGCGACTGGCATTCAATGGGTCGAAACAAACTGCGTTGCGCCCCTCGTGCATGACCCAGATCCGGTCACAATTGACGTACAACTCATCCAGCTCACTGCTGGCCACCAGCACGCCCGCGCCTTCCTGTGCCAGGCTGCGGGCCAGGGCATAGAGGTCGGCCTTGGCGCCCACATCCAGGCCACGGCTCGGTTCGTCCAGCAGCAGCAGGCGCGCACCGTCGATCACCCACTTGGCCATCACCACTTTCTGCTGGTTGCCACCGGAAAGCTGACGCACCGGTTGCTCCAGGTTGTCCAGCTTGGTTTGCAGGCGTTGCAGCACCGGACCGGCGCGGTCCTTGGCCTGGCGGTGGGAAAACCAGCGCAGATGCCGTGCATGCACCAGGCAGGCATTGCGGTAGATCGGCGCGTCCAGCAGCAGGCCTTCGGTCTTGCGGTTTTCCGGGACCAGCCCGACGCCTTGGCGGATCGCCTGGCGTGAGGTCAGTGGCCGATAGGGTTCGCCGAACAGCTCCACATCGCTGTCATTGCGCCCTACCCCGAACAACGCCTTGAGCAAGGTGCTGCGGCCCGCGCCGTTCAGGCCGGCCAAGCCGACGATCTCGCCCTGGCGCACTTGCAACGCGCGTACGTCCAATCCTTGCGCGCCTTGCAGCCGACGGATATCCAGGGCCAGCGCTTCACGCGGCGCCTGTCGCGGGCTGCGCTCCAGCAGGTCGCGGTGTTCGCCGACCACCGCCGCAATCAGCGCCTGGTCGTCGATCTGTGCCAGTTCATGAGTCTGCAAGGTGCGCCCGGCGCGCAATACCGTCACGCGGTCACCTATTTCGCGAATCTCGTTGAGCCGGTGGCTCACGTACAACACCGCCACACCGGCAGCGGTGATTTCGCGGATCACCTGGAACACCTGCTTGAGTTCGGTTTCGTTGAGGGCGGCAGACGGTTCATCCATCACCACGACCTTGGCCTCGCAGGTCAATGCCCGTGCGATGGCTGCCAGTTGCTGGTTGGCAATCGACAGGCTGCCCACCCGGTCGGTGCTGGCAAAGTTTGCCCCGACGCGCAGCAACGCGGCCTTGGCCAACGCGCTGCGCTTGCGCCGGTCGATCATGCCGAAACGCCGTGGCGCGTAGCCGAGCATCAGGTTTTCTTCGACGGTCATCTGCGGGATCAGGTCCAGTTCCTGGTAGATCATCGCGATCCCGGCCTGACGCGCCTGTTGCGGGTTCTTCAACTCCACCGGGCTGCCGGCAATGGACAGGCTGCCGCCATCCGGGCGATGGGCGCCGGCGACGATCTTCAACAGCGTGCTTTTGCCCGCGCCGTTGGCGCCCAGCAGGCAGTGCACTTCACCGGGGCGTAGGTCGAGGGACGCATCAGTCAACGCAATCACATTCGGCGGAAAGCGCTTGCTGACATGGCGAATTTCCAGGGCCAACTCATTCATGATCCTGCTCCAGCAAATAACGGGCGGTCGCGGCGTCGGTGGCCAGCACATTGACGTAGCCCGCCTTGACGCAGGCGTGGACGATGCGGTGCTTGTGGGCGCCGACACACACGGCAATCGACCAGTCTTTTTCCCGCAGGGCGGACAGGCGCAGGCCGAGGGTGCGGGCGTCCAGCTCCGGCAGCACAGGCTCGCCGTCCATGCCGATAAAGCGGCCCATGATGTCGCCGACGGCCCCCAGGCGTTCCAGTTCGGCGAGCAAAGGCCGGTCGATGTAGCCGGACTCCATCAGCACCGAATGATCAGACAACTCCCCAAGGCTGAAGCACGCCACCGGCGCCTGTTCGCCAAGGCGCATGACCGCGGCGATCACCGGGTCTTGCTCCAGCGCTTCGCGGGTATGGGCATGCCCCAGGATCGCCGGCACCGGCAACAAGGTGGCCTGGCCGCGGGCAGCCTGGGCAAAACGCTCGGCGACGTTATGGTTGGGCTCGCCTGAGGAGCGCGTATTGATCGCGCCATTGAGCAACACCACATTGACCCCTTCGTTCCAGCGCGGCACCAGCCACTGGGCCATCTTGGTCAGGGTGCGGCCCCAGGAAACGCCGATCAGCGCGGGCTGGGGTTGCAGGTTGCACAGGTAGCGCGCCGCGGCTTGGGTAACCACGTTGAGGGCGTCGTCGTCCTCAACGTCCAGCACCAGGGTTTCCCGCAGGCCGAAGCGGCGCTGCAACGCCACCTCAAGCGCAGGCACACGCGCAGAATGGGCGACGATATCGATGCGCACCACGCCGCAATCCCGCGCCTCGCGCAGTAAGCGGCTGACTTGCCAGCGGGTCAGGCCGGTTTCTTTGGAAATCTCGCTCTGGGTCTTTTCCAGGTCGAAGTACAGCTTGGCGACCTGCACCATCAAGTCGTCGCGCTGGGAGTCGCCGGTGAGCTTGGGTGATAGCGATTCGGCGCTCATGCTGCCGGCCTTACGCCGAGCACACGGTTGGCGGGCGGCTTGCAGCTGATGGGCGCCACGCTGTCGGTGGCGGCGCGATAACGGCCGAGCAGTTCGATGTACTGCTCGTGGGCATAGGGGTCGGGTTCGATCAGGCGGCCGACGGTGGTAAAAGCGGTGGCGGCTTGCTGCAAGTCAGTGAACTCGCCGAGGGCGCATGCCGCCGCGGCGGCGGTGCCGATCAGCGTGAGGTTGTCGTGGGGCACCATCTCAAAGGGCACACCAGTAGCGTCGACGGTGGCCTGCAACCACAGCGGGTTCTTCTGGAACCCACCGGCGGCGACCACACGGGTGATCTCGATGCCTTCGCTGCGCCAAGTGTGAAAAATATTCGCCGAGCCCAGCGCGATGGCTTCCACCGAGGCGCGGTAGAGGTCGTGCCGGTCATGATTGAGGGACAAGCCCATGATCGCGCCGCGCATATCCGGTGAACGATAAGGCGTGCGGTTGCCCATCCAGTAATCGAGTACCAGCAGGCCGGTGGAGCCCGGTTGCAACGCACCCGCCTGGCGGATCAATTGCTGATGGCCGGCGTCATCCAGGCCGAACATCTTTTGTGCCAGCCAATTGAGGATCGAACCGGCCGAGACCTGCCCGCCTTCCATCAGCCATTGGCCGTCCAGCAACGCGTCGGGATAGGGCCCCCAGATACCGGGTACATCGATGCGCTTGGGGGTATGCATCAATTGCACCACCGACGTGCCACCGATAAACAGCAATTCGCCAGCGCCGGTGGTACCGGCACTGAGCATGGCCATATGGGCGTCAATGCCGCCTTGCGCCACCAGCGTGTCACGGCTCAGCCCCAGGTGATTGGCCGCATCAGAGGTCAGGGGGCCGATGCGCCCGCCGACCTTGATCACTTCCGGCGGCAGCTTTTGCGCCAGTTCCGGGATGCCCAATTCGGCATACAGCTCCACGGGAAAGCGTTGTTGCAGCGTGTCGTAGTTCCATTTGCAGCTGGCGTTGAGTTGGGAAGCCACCCAGCGCCCGGTGAGCTGGAAGTTGATCCAGTCCACCGCTTCGCAGATCCGCGCGGCACGCCGATACACCTCAGGCTCGTGCTCGGCCAGCCACATGGCCTTGGGCACCAGCCACTCCACCGCGTCGCCGCCCTGGTTCATCATCGGGTGGCTGATGTGCGCGGTGCGCGCCGACTCGACGGCGGCACGACAGTCCATCCATAACAGCGCCGGGGCCAGGGGTTGGCCATCCGCTTGTGCAGCGACCACCGTTGAAGCGGTGGTGGCGACGCACACCGCCGCCACTTGGGGATGCCCGGCCTGGCTCATCAGCTGCCGGCACGCCTTGCCCAATGCCGACCACCAGTCGGCGGGCGCCTGCTCGGCCCAGCCCAGCTGCGGGTATTGCGTGGTGTAGGGCGCCTCGGCCACCTGCACCAGTTTGTGGCTGTGCAGGTCGTATAACCCGGCCCGCACGCCACCTGTTCCGAAATCCAGTCCCAACAACAAGGTCATCGGTCGTCCTCCTGCGTCTTGTGCTGCCGACGCTTTTTGTTTTAAACCCTGCAACGGCGGGCGTTGCAGGGCGGGGCCAAGCAAGCGTGGGTCAAGGGCGGAAAATCACCTTGGCTGCCACTTCGCTACGGTCGGCGTAACGCTGGAACATCGACGGCAATTCGGTCAGCGGCAGGTCGTGGGTGATCATGAATTTCCACTGCAAGTCACCCGAGGCCAGCTTGTCGATGGAGGCGGTCCACTCATCCCCCGGGAACGGTGCAGAGAACGAGTTCCAGGCGCCGTGCAGGGAGATTTCCTGGCGCAGAAAGTGCGAGAAGGTCGCGGTGCTCAACGGCACTTCACCGGCAGGAATACCGATAAACACCACGTGGCCGCCGGCCTTGGTCAATTGCACCGCCTGGTTGATCGAGCTGGGATGGCCCGCCGCTTCGATCACCAACTGGCAACGTGGCAGGTCAGCATCCGCAGCGCCACTGAGCAAGGTGTGGGTCGCACCGGCCTCGCGGGCCATGGCGAGTTTTTCTTCGGCAATATCGATGGCGACGATGTCCTTGGCGCCCATGATGCGCAGCCACTGGATCACAAACAGGCCAATCGGCCCGCAACCGACCACTGCGCCGCTCTGCCCGGCCTTGAAGTCCGACTTCCAGATGGCATGCAGGGCAATCGCCGCCGGGTCCACCAGGGACGCGGCAATCGGGTCCATGCCCACCGGCACCTTGATCAGGTTGCTCAGCGGTACGTTGACGTATTCAGCGTAGGCGCCATCGCGGCGGCTGCCAAAGTAGTCGTAACGCTCGCAACGGGACGGGAAGCCACGGGCGTACTGGTCGCTGGTCACATCGGGAATCATCGGTGGCACGGTCACCAGTTCACCGAGGGTGTAACCCTCGACGCCGCTGCCGATCTCTTCGATAAAGCCTGCGAACTCATGGCCGCAGATCAGCGGCATCACGTGGGCGCCTTTGCTCAACATGCGTGGGATGTCCGAGCCGCACACGCCGCAGGCAGCGACACGCACCAGGGCATGGCCAGGTTTTACGCCAGGTTTTGGAACGTCTTCGACCCGGATATCACCCGGTTTGTACATGACGGCAGCTTTCACAGTGAATTCCCCTGTTGGATAGGCAATGTAGGTGTTCAGCGCGACTCAGAGTGCGCCGGGACGGTATTCGCCGAAGGTGGCGTCGTGCTTGATCTCGGCCGCATCGGCCTTGGTCACGACTTTGGTACCGGCATCGACAAACGCCGGGATGGTCTTGCCGCTGATCAAGCCACGCGCCGCTTCAATCGCAACCTCGCCGAGGTAGCGTGGGTCGTTGAGGGCAGTGGCGACGTATTGATCGCCGTTCTGGATGGCGTTGATGGCTTCCGACAGGCCATCCACACCGGCGACCAGTACGTTTTTCTTGCCGCTTTCGTTGAGCACTTGCAGGGCGCCCATGGCCATGTCGTCGTTGTGGGCGATCACCGCCTTGAGGTCGGGGTGGGCTTGCAGCAGATCCTGCATCGCGGTCACTGCGTTGGCGCGCATGTATTCGCTGTAGGGGCCGTCGATGATCTTGAAGTCGGTACCGGCCAGCGCCGTATGGAAGCCTTTGCGGCGCTCTTTCATCACCGTGCCGCCGGCATCGCCCTGGATCTCGATGATCTTGCCGTTGACCACGCCTTTTTGTTTGAGGGCCGCCACCAGCGCCTTGCCGGACAGCTCGCCCATCTCGGCGTTGTTGCGCCCGATGGTGGCGGCGACGGGCGCGTTGATGGCGCGGTCCACGGCAATGACTGGCACTTTGGCGCGCTTGGCCGCTTCGAGGGAGGCGCCCACGGCATCCGGGTTGACGGCGTTGATGATCAGCACGTCGACCTTGCGGGTGAGCAAGTCCTGGATATCGTTGTTCTGCTTGCTGATGTCGCCGTTGGCATCGAGGAAAATCAGCTCGTCGCCGTCCCTGGCGGCGGCGGCTTTGGCGCCATCGCGTAGTTGCACATAGAAAGGGGATTGGAGGGTCACTTGGCTGAAACCGATCTTCAGGTCCTTGGCCTGGGTGTTCAACGCCAGCACCGAGGCCGCGACAGCCAAAGCAAGGGACAGCACATGAACAGGTTTACGGGCTATCTGTAGCATGGTGATTCCTATTTTTATTGTTGTCTGGATTCGGGCGCGACCTTCAGGGAGGCCGTGCTCACAAATGTGAACCGCGATCACATTTGAAAAACTATGCCTTGTGCCCGAAGGTGTCAAGGCTATTTTGTTAGAATCCAAACATACGATATAAAAATCACACCATCAGTGTTGCTCCGCCCTCCTGGATGATTTGCTGGTGGGCCTGGGACAAAGCCGGGTCGCTGACGACCCGCTGAAAATCCGCCAGCTCTGCAAAATGCGCCGCACGCACCTGATCGAATTTGCTGTGGTCGGCCACCAGCACACAGGTCTGCGCCCGCGCCATCACCCGCTGCTTCACGTCGACTTCATTGAGGTTGTAGCAGGTCACGCCATGGGCCGCGCTGACCCCGGCGGCGGAGATAAACGCCCAGGCGACGCGGATGCCATCGACAATCCCGGCCTCGGCGCGGCTTTCGAAGACGAGGTTGCGCCGATCGAGCATGCCGCCGCACACAATCACCGTGCACAGCGGCTTTTGCTGGAGCTTGAGCAGCACGTTCAGGGAGTTGCACAGCGCGGTGAACTCCAGGTCGTCGGGCAATGCATCGACGATAAACGGCGTGGTCGTGCCGCAATCGATGAAGATCGTATCGCCTGGGCGCACCAGGCTGGCGGCACGTTGGCCGATCTGGCGCTTCTCGGCGATATTGCGCAGGTCCTGCTCAGCCACCTGATAATCCGGCTCAGGCGCACCGCTGCGCGTGACGTGGCCACCCAGCAGGCGCAGGCCCTGGGCGTTGTCCACGAGGTCGCGGCGCAGGGTCATTTCCGACACCCCCAGCAACGCCGCCATATCCCGCAGGTGTACCGCGGCCTCGCCTTGCAGGGCGCGGTGCATGGCTTTGAATCGTTCGGTTTTCTTTGAATCCACTGCGCTTTCACCCTGATCGATTGCGGCCGAATGACAAAACGGCTCACAAAATCCATTTACAATGTTATTTATTTCACATTTAATGCATTCAACTTAACACAAACCGGCTTTTGCCAGCACCCTCTCCCACAGGACTTCTGCCATGCCCCAAGACGCCTCCTCCCTCGCCGCCTACATCGACCACACCTTATTAGCCGCCGACGCCTCCCAGGCGAGCATTCGCCTGCTGTGCGACGAGGCCCGTCAATATGGCTTCAAGTCCGTGTGCGTCAATAGTGCCAATGTGCCGCTGGCGGCCGAGTGCCTGGCGGGCGCGCCGTCGTTGGTGTGCGCCGTTGTGGGCTTCCCGCTTGGGGCAGGCCTCGGTGCCGCCAAGGCCCATGAAGCCCACCTGGCGATCCAGGCCGGTGCGCGGGAAATCGACATGGTGCTGAACATCGGCTGGTTAAAGGACGGCCTGCTGGACCTGGTGCGCGATGACATTGCCCAAGTGCTCAAGGCCTGTGGCGAAGTACCACTCAAAGTGATCCTGGAAACCGGCCTGCTCAACGATGAACAGAAGACCCAGGCCTGTGTGATCTGCCGGGAGTTGAACGTCGCCTTCGTCAAGACCTCCACCGGCTTCGGCCATGGTGGCGCGACATTGGCCGATGTGCGCCTGATGCGCGAAGTGGTTGGCCCGGTGATCGGCGTGAAAGCCTCCGGCGGCGTACGCGACGTGGCGACCGCCCACGCGATGATCGAAGCGGGCGCGACGCGACTGGGCAGCAGCTCCGGGATCGCGATTGTCAGCGGCGCGACGGCGGTGGCAGGCGCCTACTAAGACCTGGCTTGGAGCGAGCAGGCTCGCTCCAGCACGCGTTACTTCACCTTGCTGCTCAAGGTATCTACACTGCGCTTCAAGTCGTCCAGGCTGCGCTTGAGGCTGTCGATATCACTCTTTTGTCGCTCGATCGTGCTTTTTTGATCTGCCACCGTGCGCTTGAGATCCGATAACTGACTGTCACTGGCGTTGGAACTGGAGCCGTTCTTGCGCTTGAACTCGTCGAACTCGCGGCCTTGGGCATCCAGTTTGCTTTTCACGTTTTGCAGGTCGGTATCAGTACGCTTTTGGCTGGCTAGCAGGCCTTCGATGTCACCCACGGAGATGGCCGAGGTCTTCAGGACATACCCGTTCCCGCCCTCCTGCGAGGCGCCGGTCAGCCGGTCGCCGCTTGACGCACCAAACACCCCCCACTGCACCGTATCTGCCGCTTGCGCCGCACCCGCCAACATCCCCACAACACTTGCAGCAATCATCCAGGCACGCTTGCGAACACTGAGCATCATTGATTCCTTTCCAGACTGCCGAGATGGCATATCGCTATGACTGCACGATATGAATCTTGTTCCCGCACCGTAGGAATCCTCTGTTTCCCCTCGGAATATCCGCGTAGATCACTGATCTATCGAGGTTTTTCTTCTGCGCCTTGGTGCAATAAAGCTGCCCCTCGGCCTTGCACCGAAGCGCCTGGGCCTATATATTCCCAACCCTGCAACAACGCGCTACCGCCCGAATGGCGAAACTGGTAGACGCATGGGACTTAAAATCCCCCGCTCGTAAGGGCGTCCCGGTTCGATTCCGGGTTCGGGCACCATCTATATCAAGGGCTTGCGTGATTAACTTCATGCAGGCCCTTTGTGTTTCTGTTCCGCAATTTATGAATCTGTTCCGCAATTCCAGCCTTCCGGCGTCCTGCCGACTGAATACCAGACAAGCTGCAAACGGGAAAACCGGAGCGTCTCAGCGATCAAGGTAAATCTCTTTCAAACCATCGTACGTCGCGTTCTCGAGTGCTAATAGGCGAGTTGGATTCTTGCCGCCTTAACCCCAAAAACCAGTCACCCAGCAACAGATGCGCACGAACTCAGGATTGTCTGATGTTCGCGACCCCGAACGACTGTCAATCTTGGAAAAATCATCAAAACGAGCAGTTATGATTCCCTCGAAAATTTCAGCATTCGTAATGCACAACATCGCGATTACAACACTCTTGTGTTCGTCAGGCGCAATGGCGGCTTGCAAGTTCGATTATGGTCATAGCGAGCAGACGTTGAATTTCGGTGCCAGTTTGGGCAGTGAAAGTATGCCCGTCCCCCGAGATGCGCCCATTGGCACCGTTATCTTCACGCAGCGTCTCAGCGCGAGAGATCCGTATTTCAAATGCAATGCGACAACCAAGTATGGCCTCACCATGAACCCCGCCTTGGGCACACCTGCCTCCGACACTACTTACCCTCTGGGTAAAACAGGGCTTTCATTTCGTATAGGAACGGGTAAACCAGAATTGCCATACCTGCCTAATTCGGTGGATCTACTTCCAGGCGACTACCGCACCGGGATGGAAGCCTTCACACTTGAGATCATAAAAACCGAAGAACTAATATCAGAAACCCCAGTTCCAGCAGGCCTCCTCGGCAATTTTCAAACCACCGACCTGGTATTCATTAAATTTAACCTGATCAATCCTATCAATCTAAATGCCGCATCCTGTAAATCCCCTAATGTGTCAGTCCAAAATGGGTGATGACTATCGCATAATGGATTTCGACAATGCGGGTGATGCACCTCGCTCGGTTAAATTCAATATTGACCTCAACGAGTGCCAAACTGGAATCAAGAAAGTCAACTATGCCATCAAAGCCAATACCCATGTCATCGATGCTGGAACGGGCATGGTAGCACTTGACTCCAGCTCAACAGCCAAAGGGATAGGACTAAAACTAATGGATGAGACCGGGCAACCTATTGCGCTAGACACCCCTTATTCATTTAATGGATTCAACACCTCTGCCACTGGCTTTAAAATCCCGCTAGCCGCTGCTTACTATCGATTACCCAATGCCTATGTTGAGGCAGGGACCGCAAACTCATCAGTCACTTTCATAATGAGCTACCTATAGTGAGCAGTGCTTGAGGTCCAGCGCACTGTGAAAGTAGAAGCTCAACCCTATGGAGACTTCTATCAGGGGCATAAACGCAAGGCTAGAAAAGCTGCTTCATAAATTCCTGAGTCGTTACATCCAGCCCATAATCTTCACCGAATGCAACTTTAACCCCCTCATTTGCCCTTAGCAGCATCTCACTGTGCATACCAAGAGCAGCCTCTTGATGGTAATACTCGTACCGTTCCTGCACGTACTTATCCTTGTAGGCTTGCAGGCGTTCAGCTGCCAGGGCCTTGAGGTTCGGATCCGTCTCTTGGGCTAGCGCGCGCTCATCCTCTTGCAGACGCCGTGCAGTTATACCGAGCCGCAAATTTGCCTTACGAAAGCGCGTCTGGGTGCGTATGACGTTCAAGGCGCGAGTGGTGAACTCTATTGCCGCCTCTCTTTTCGTCTCGGCGCCCGACCAATCGGCAGATTGCATCTCAAGCAGGTCGGCCGTCAGCTCCTTCTCAGCATCTTCACCGCGCGCCAAGTAGCTGGACAGGTCTAGTTTCGGTTCCCGTTTAAACGCAAGCAAATGCCT
Source organism: Pseudomonas sp. Marseille-Q1929 (assembly GCF_017316265.1). Classification (NCBI taxonomy): domain Bacteria; kingdom Pseudomonadati; phylum Pseudomonadota; class Gammaproteobacteria; order Pseudomonadales; family Pseudomonadaceae; genus Pseudomonas; species Pseudomonas sp. Marseille-Q1929. The sequence goes on along the minus strand of NZ_JAFLWU010000012.1, from coordinate 162,756 downwards.
GGACACCAGTGATGACGCTTTTGCCACGTTATCCCGGCTATGCAGTTCGCTCCATCTATAAGCGGCTGCTCCACATCCGAGAATGACCAGTAAAAGCATGACGATAGTTTTTTTCATGGATCCCTCCACGGCCCCCTTTAAAACCCGCCTCCTGGCGGTTTTTTCGTTTGATCGTCCCACACTGCCACATCAAGGCTTGATCTTTTTCAGCTCGCCCAGCAACTCAAGCAACTGCTGCATGTTGTCTTCGCCGAACTGACGCTGGATTTCCAGATAGCCGCGCTCCATGCCCTCGCTCATCGACAGGAAGCACTGATGCCCCTGCACCGTCAGGCTGAGAAAGATACGCCGCTGATCCTCGCTGGATTTGCGCCGTGTTACCAGACCATCGCGCTCAAGGCGTTTCAGGACGCCGCTCATGCTGGGTTTGAGAATGCACGCCTGGTTGGCCAGCTGATGGCTTTCCAGTTCGCCCTGCTGACGCAAGATGCGGATCACCCTCCATTGCTGCTCGGTCAGGTCGTGTTCGTTGAGCCCTGGACGGAAGAAGGCCATTGCGGCCTCGCGTGCCTGGAGCAATGTGAGGGTCAGAGAAGGTCTGGGATTGGCCATTTCGTGTGCGCGCTGTGGAAGAGCGGCCAGATTAAGGTCGACGGCCCTCGGGTGCAACAGCGCGGCAGATGGCATGTCGCTTCGACCCACACGAAGTGTCGCAGGAAGGCTTTGCTTTTTTGCATTATCGATAATATGTTAACGACACAAAAGGGCATCCATAGTCCCTGCCAACGATCCCAATAAAAACAACAAGGAATCACCCCATGCGCGTCAGCACCCGCAGTGCTTTGGCCTCATTGAGCCTGTGCACCACCGCCCTCCCGTTCCAGGCCTTTGCCGACTTTATCCAGGACAGCAAGGCCACGCTGGAAACCCGCAATTACTACTTCAACCGCGACTATCGCCAAGCCAACGCGCCGCAAAGCCAAGCCACCGAATGGGCCCAGGGCCTGGTGTTGCGTTACGAGTCCGGCTTTACCGACGGCACACTGGGGTTCGGCCTGGATGCGTTGGGCCAGTTGGGGCTCAAGCTTGACTCAAGCCCGGACCGCCATGGCACCGGCCTGTTGCCTTACGGCGCCAGTGGCCGGGCGCCCGACAGCTACAGCGAGCTGGGGCTGACCGGCAAAGTGCGCTTGTCGCAGACCGTGTTGAAAGTGGGCACCCTGCAACCGCAACTGCCGGTGGCCGCGTTCAACGACACGCGCCTGCTGCCCTCCACCTACAGCGGCGAACTCATCACCTCCAAGGAATTCGACGGTTTGACCGTGAACCTGGGCCGCCTGGAACAACAGAACCTGCGCGACTCCAGCAGCAACGATTCCATGAGTTACGCCGGCGTCAACACCCGCTATCTGGACCTTGCCGGCGGCAGTTATGCGCTGACCCCGACGCTCACCGCGAGCTATTACCATGCGCGCATGAAGGACATCTACAGCCAGGATTTCGCCGGTTTCACCCACGATATGCCCTTGGGCGGTGGGGTCAGCTTGCGCTCGGACCTACGCTATTTCGTCACCCGTGAAGACGGCGACCACCGCCTGCGCGCCGCCACCCGCGTGGATGGCGGGCGGATCAACAACCGGTTTTTCAACGGCATGGAAAGCTTGAGCATCGGCGGTCATCGACTCGGCGTGGGGTATCAGAACCTGTCGGGCCAAGGTGATTTCGCCTACCCGGGCCTTGACCCCTACTCCGTCAACCTGGTCACGATCAACGTCTTCACCAAAGCCGAAACCGACGCCTGGCAGCTGCGGTATGACTACAACTTCGCCGCCATGGGCCTGCCGGGGCTGACCTTCATGACCCGTTACGTCAGCGGCTCCCACATCGACACCAACCGCGTCAGTGGCGGCACCGAGCGCGAGCGCGACACGGACCTGAGCTACGTGGTGCAGAGTGGAACCTTCAAGAACCTGAACATCCGCCTGCGCAATGCGACGTTGCGCTCCGGCGGCGGCTTGACCACCGACATCGACGAAACCCGGCTGATCGTGGGCTACAACCTGTCGCTGTTCTAAAGACGTGGAAAGTGCAATCGATCCACCGTAAAGCGCATGTTCGTGCCGCATAAAATCCATCAGCATGGGTCTCTCTTTCTTCAGCCGCGCTCTGCGCGGTTTTTTTTCGCAGCCGTTGGATGAAGACGGAACAGACCGATGCTGACGCTAGCGCAAACCCGCCTGACGTTGCCGATACTCCCCCGGGGTCATGTGGGCGTAGCGCTGGAAAAAACGGCTGAAGTAAGCGGGGTCCTTGAAGCCCAGCTGGTAGCAGATTTCGTTGGCCGAACCCCGTGTAAACAGCAACAAACGCTTGGCTTCCTGCATGACGCGCTCAAGCACCAGGCGCTTGGAGGGCAAGTCGGCGATACGCCGGCACACGTCATTAAGCCTTGCCTCCGTAACACCTGCGGCCTGCGCATAACGCGCCAATGCCCAGTGCTCAAGGTAGTGGGCTTCGATCAGCTCATTGAAGCGATGGAATATCTGCAAATCCTCATGGCGCGCGGGCGTTGCCTCCAGGGAATTGGCGCACAGCCGCAACAGGCTGATCATGATCAAGCGCGTCAGGCTCAACAGCGCCGCGCTGTGACCTGCCGCCGTGTTGTTCATCTCGACGCGCAACTCTTCGAACAAAAACGCCAAGCGCCGCGCTTCGCCCTGATATTCGGGGGCCAGCCGATCCAGCGCAACACAGGCCGCCGCCAATTGCGGGCCCGGTGCCAATTGCGGGTCACTCTCGATCAATTGCCAGACCAGTTGCTGGCGCACCGTCAACACATGCCCGTCGCTGTCGGCTTCGGTGACGAACGAATGGGGGATCGTCGGCGGCGTGAGGAAAAACATCGGCCCCGACTCCAGGTATTGCTGGTCGTCAAGGTAGACACGCACCGCGCCGCTTTTGACGTAGTGCACCTGGAAAAATCGATCGTGCCGATGCACCGGCATATTGCGCCCGAAAAAGCCGGCGAGGTTGCCCAGCTTGTCGTAGTGCACCTCGCTGTCGCTGTAGCGCTGGTCGTAGACCTGCCCGATGTTGATGTTGGGGATCGGGTGACGATCATTCATCTGTCTGTACTCATTATTTTTATCGGTATCGCCTGCAGCGCCGCTCATGGTGCGCCTGCGAAAAGACTTTCGCCACCAGCGCAGGCCTTGACGATCGTTAACATCTTAATTATAACGTTAACACATTAACAATTGAGGCGAGGCCAACCGCGCCCCGTCCCTGCCAGGAGAAAAGCATGAGCCGTGCCTTGCATGACGCTGCGACCGGCACCCTGTTCGGTGTTGCACTGAACTACCAGGGTCTGGTTGATCAGCATCTCGCTCAATTCCACGAAGCGCCGTACAAGCAGCCGCCGGTCAAACCGGTGCTGTTCATCAAGACGCCCAATACGCGCAACGGCCATGATCAGGCAGTGATTTACCCTGCGGGTATCCAACACCTGCAACCCGGCCCGGCGCTGGGCGTGGTGATCGGCAAAGACGCCAGCCGCGTCAGTGAGGCGCAGGCCCTGGACTACGTGGCCGGCTACACCATCGTCAACGAGTTCAGCCTGCCGGAAGACAGCTACTACCGCCCGGCGGTCAAGGCCAAATGCCGTGATGGTTTTTGCGCGATTGGCCCGGAGCTGATTCCCCGCGACCAAGTTAAAAACCCCCACGACCTGAGCCTGAAGCTGTGGGTCAACGGCGAACTGCGCCAGGAAAACTCCACGGCAAACTTCGTGCGCAGCCTCCCGCAACTGATTGCCGAAATCACTGAATTCATGACCCTGCACGCCGGTGACGTATTGATCACCGGCACGCCGGAAGGCCGCGTCGACGTGCTGCCGGGTGACCGGGTCGAAGTGCAGATCAGCGGCCTGGGTAGCCTGGTCAATCACATCGTCGCCGAGCAGGAGGCCACTGTATGAGACACGCACGTATCCGTTTTGAAGGCGCCATTCATGCCGCAACCGTGGAAGGCGACGACAACACCCTGCACCTCGCCGACGGCCGCCGCATCCCGGCCAGCGCCGTCGAATGGTTGCCGCCTGCCACTGGCAGCATGTTCGCCCTGGGCTTGAACTACGCCGACCACGCAGCGGAACTGGCCTTCGCGCCGCCGACCGAACCCCTCGCCTTTGTGAAATCCGTGGGCACCTACACCGGCCACGAACAGATCACCTGGCGCCCGGACAACGTCGCCTACATGCACTACGAGTGCGAGTTGGTGGCAGTCATCGGTAAAGCCGCCCGCAACGTCAAGCGTGAGGATGCGCTGGACTACCTGGCCGGCTACACCCTATGCAACGACTACGCGATCCGCGATTACCTGGAAAACTACTACCGCCCCAACCTGCGCGTGAAAAACCGCGACGCCACCACCCCGGTCGGTCCGTGGATCGTTGACGTGGCCGACGTGCCCGACGCCTCCAACCTGAAGCTGCGCACCTGGATCAACGGCGAGCTGCGCCAGGAAGGCAGCACCAAAGACATGATTTTCGACATCCCCTACTTGATCGAATACCTGTCCAGCTTCATGACCCTGCAACCGGGCGACATGATCGCCACCGGCACCCCGGAAGGGCTCGCCGATGTGGTGCCGGGCGATGAAGTGATCGTGGAAGTCGAGGGCGTCGGCCGCCTGGTCAACCGGATTGTCAGCGAAGCCGAATTCTTCAAGCAGCAAACTCTCAAGAACAAAAAACTCGCTGAGCAAGAGGCGTGAACAGCATGATCAAGCACTGGATTAACGGCCGCGAAGTCGAAAGCAAAGACGTCTTCATCAACTACAACCCCGCCACCGGCGAGGCGATTGGTGAGGTGGCCAGCGGCGGTGCCGAAGAAGTCGCACAAGCCGTGGCCGCCGCCAAGGAAGCCTTCCCCAAGTGGGCCAATACCCCGGCGGCGCAACGCGCCAAGCTGATGCGCAAACTCGGCGAACTGATTGAGCAGAACGTGCCGCACCTGGCCGAACTGGAAACCCTGGACACCGGCTTGCCGATCCACCAGACCAAGAACGTGTTGATCCCACGCGCTTCCCACAACTTCGATTTCTTCGCCGAAGTGTGCACCCGCATGGACGGTCACACCTACCCGGTCGATGACCAGATGCTCAACTACACCCTGTACCAGCCGGTGGGTGTATGCGCCCTGGTGTCGCCGTGGAACGTGCCGTTCATGACGGCCACCTGGAAGACGGCGCCGTGCCTGGCGCTGGGCAATACCGCCGTGTTGAAAATGTCCGAGCTGTCACCGCTGACCGCCAATGAACTGGGGCGCCTGGCCGTCGAGGCCGGCATCCCCAATGGCGTGCTCAACATTATCCAGGGCTACGGCGCGACCGCCGGTGACGCGCTGGTGCGGCATCCCGATGTGCGCGCCATTTCCTTCACCGGTGGTACGGCCACCGGCAAGAAGATCATGCAGACCGCCGGGCTGAAAAAGTATTCGATGGAACTGGGCGGCAAATCGCCGGTAGTGATCTTCGAAGATGCCGACCTGGAGCGCGCGCTGGACGCGGCGCTGTTCACGATTTTCTCGTTGAATGGCGAACGCTGCACCGCCGGCAGCAGGGTGTTCATCCAGGAAAGCGTGTACCCGGCCTTTGTCGCCGAGTTCGCCGCGCGGGCCAAGCGCCTGATCGTCGGTGACCCGCAAGATCCGAAGACCCAAGTGGGCTCGATGATCACCCAGGCCCACTACGACAAGGTCACCGGCTATATCAAGATCGGCATCGAAGAAGGCGCCACCCTGCTGGCGGGCGGCCTTGAGCGCCCGGCCAACCTGCCCGCGCACCTGGCCAAGGGGCAGTTCATCCAGCCCACCGTGTTCGCTGATGTGAACAACAAGATGCGCATCGCCCAGGAAGAAATCTTCGGGCCAGTGGTGTGCCTGATCCCCTTCAAGGACGAAGCCGAAGCCTTGCAGCTGGCCAACGACACCGAATACGGCCTGGCCTCCTACATCTGGACCCAGGACATCGGCAAGGCCCATCGCCTGGCGCGTGGCATCGAGGCCGGCATGGTGTTCATCAACAGCCAGAACGTGCGTGACCTGCGTCAACCGTTCGGTGGCGTGAAAGGCTCGGGTACCGGTCGCGAAGGCGGCCAATACAGCTTCGAGGTGTTCGCCGAGATCAAGAACGTGTGCATCTCGATGGGCAGCCACCACATCCCGCGCTGGGGCGTGTAACCGGACCACCGTGTGCGGCGGGCTTCACTTATATTCGTCGAAGACCGCCGCACAAGCACCCAACAACAAGAAAGGAGCCTGATCATGGGCAAGCTGGCATTAGCCGCGAAGATTACCCACGTTCCGTCCATGTACCTCTCTGAGCTGCCCGGCCCACGCCAGGGCTTTCGCCAGGCGGCCATCGACGGCCACTATGAAATCGCCCGCCGCTGCCGCGAACTGGGGGTCGATACCATCGTGGTGTTCGACACGCACTGGCTGGTCAACGCCAATTACCACGTGCTGTGCGGCCCGCATTTCAAGGGCGTGTACACCAGCAATGAACTGCCGCACTTCATCAGCAACATGCCGTACGAGTTCCCCGGCAACACTGAACTGGGGCTGTTGCTCGCCGAAGCCTGCAACCGTTTCCAGGTCGAGACCATGGCGCACCATGCCACCACCCTCGGTCCGGAGTACGGCACGCTGGTGCCGATGCGCTACATGAACCAGAACCAGGACTTCAAGGTGATCTCGGTGTCCGCCCTGTGCACCTCGCACTATCTGGCGGACAGCGCGCGCCTGGGCTGGGCCATGCGCAAGGCCGTCGAAGACCACTACGACGGCACGGTGGCGTTCCTCGCCAGCGGCTCGCTGTCGCACCGCTTTGCGCAAAACGGCCAGGCGCCGGATTTTGCCACCAAGGTCTGGAGCCCCTTCCTGGAAACCCTCGATCACCGCGTGGTGAAAATGTGGGAGGACGGCGAGTGGCCGGAGTTCTGCGGGATGCTCCCGGAATACGCAGCCAAAGGCCACGGCGAAGGGTTCATGCATGACACCGCCATGCTCCTCGGCGCACTGGGCTGGAGTGATTATGACGGCAAGGCCGAAGTGCTGACGCCGTACTTCGGTTCCTCCGGCACAGGGCAGATCAACGTGGTGTTCCCTGTGACGCCGCAGGACGGCGCCAACATTCCCCCGGCGCAAGCGGCCAACCCTGGCGCGGTGTTATCCACCAGCCGCCTCTAAGCACAGGAGACTCGACATGCCGCACCTGGTGCTGCTTTACACCCCCGAGCTTGAGCAAGAGACCGACGTTTCTGCGCTCTGCCGTGCCCTGGCCGACACCATGCTGGAACAGCGCGACGAGGCCGGCAAAGCCGTGTTCCCCACCGGCGGCACTCGCGTGCTGGCCTACCCGGCGGCCCACAGCGCCGTCGCCGACGGCAAGGGCGACTACGGTTTTTGCTACGCCAACCTGCGCATGGGCAGCGGCCGCAGCCCAGCGGTGCACCAGGCCGTCGGCGACAGCTTGCTGGCGGTGCTGCGCGCCCATCTTGAGCCGATTCTCCAGCGCCGCCCGCTGGGCATCACCCTGCAAATCGATGAAAGCGCGGCGCAGGTCTACGACGCCAAGCACAGCAGCCTGCACCCGTTGTTCAACAAATCCAGCTGAGGGCGGCCCGCCGCCCTCCTCCCGTGCCTATCTCATATAAAAAGAAGTACAACATCATGAGCACAGCCAACACTGCCACACAGCCTTTGCGCCATTCGCAAGACAGCACCCACAGCACCATCACCTGGCGGCTCATGCCGCTGTTGCTGGTGTGCTACCTGTTTGCCCACCTGGACCGCATCAACATTGGCTTTGCCAAGATGCAGATGAGTGCCGACCTGCACTTCAGCAATACCGTGTACGGCTTTGGCGCCGGGCTGTTTTTCGTCGCCTATGCCTTGTTTGGCGTGCCCAGCAACCTGGCGCTGGACCGCTTCGGCCCGCGGCGCTGGATTGCTTGCCTGATGGTGGTGTGGGGGATTTTGTCCACCAGCATGCTGTTCGTGAACGATGCCGCTGGCTTCTACGTATTGCGCTTTTTGCTCGGTGTGGCGGAAGCGGGATTCTTCCCGGGCATCCTGGTGTTTCTCAATCGCTGGTACCCGGCGCGTCGGCGTGCCCAGGTCACCGCATTGTTTGCGATTGCCGTGCCCATGGCCGGGGTGATCGGCGGCCCATTGTCGGGCGGCATCCTCGAGGCCTTCCACGACTTCGGCGGCCTGCGGGGCTGGCAGTGGATGTTCCTGATCGAAGGCGCCCCGGTGGTGCTGCTGGGGCTGGTGGTCCTCAAATGCCTGCCTGACTCTTTTGAAAGCGTGAACTGGCTGACCGATGCACAAAAGGCTCAACTGCGTGAGCAACTGCACAGCGAAGAACAACGCAAAGCCATCACCTCGTTTGCCGGCATCCTCAAAGACTCCCAGGTCTGGGTGCTGGTGGCGGTGTATTTCGCCGTCATGCTCGCGGTGAATACCCTGGCGTTCTGGATGCCGTCGCTGATCCACGGTGCCGGTATCGGCAGCGATGGCAAAGTCGGCCTGCTGAGCGCCGTGCCGTACCTGGCAGGCTGCTTTTTCATGATCGCCTGCGGGCGCTCCTCGGACCGTCGCCGCGAGCGCCGCTGGCACTTGCTGGTGCCGCTGCTGATGTCCGCCAGCGGCATTGCCATCGCCGGCCTGCTGCCACAAAACCCGCTGCTGGTGATGACGGGCTTGATCATCGCCGGCATGGGCGCCAGCGCCGCGTTGCCGATGTTCTGGCAACTGCCACCGGCGTTCTTATCCAACTCGACCCAAGCGGCGGGCATCGCCCTGATCAGTTCCTTCGGCAGCATTGCGTCGTTCCTGGCGCCGTACCTGATCGGCTGGATGCGCGACAACACCCAAAGCGCCAGCCTGGCCCTGTATGTCCTCGCGGCCTTTATCACCTTGGGCGCCTTGCTGGTGCTGCGCACCCAGGCCGCCATCGTCAATCCACAGTAAGAGACCCTGAACATGCTTCCTTCCAGCGTGATACAGCAAGCCGCCGCACAACTGGACCAGGCCGAACGCACGGGCGAACAAGTGCGCCAGTTTTCCCTGGACCACCCCGACATCACCATCGAAGACGCCTATGCCATTCAACGGGCCTGGGTGGACCGCAAAATCAAGGACGGGCGCAAGCTCGTCGGCCACAAGATCGGCCTGACGTCGCGCGCGATGCAAGTCTCCTCGAACATCAGCGAACCGGATTACGGCGCGCTGCTGGACGACATGATCTTTGACGAAGGCACCGACATCCCGTTCAGCCGCTTTATCGTGCCACGGGTCGAAGTGGAGCTGGCCTTTATCCTCGGCAAGCCGTTGAAAGGCCCGAACTGCACGATTTTCGACGTGCTGGACGCGACCGAATGGGTCATCCCCGCCCTGGAGATCATCGACGCGCGCATCCAGCAAATCGATCCGCAGACCAAGGCCACCCGCAAAGTCTTCGACACCATCTCCGACAACGCAGCCAACGCCGGTGTGGTCATGGGCGGACGCGCCGTGCGCCCGACGGACATCGACCTGCGCAAAGTCCCCGCCGTGCTCTACCGCAACGGCGTGATCGAGGAATCCGGGGTGTCCGCCGCCGTGCTCAACCACCCGGCCAAAGGCGTGGCCTGGCTGGCGAACAAGCTGGCGCCGTATGACGTCACCTTGCAGCCCGGGCAGATCATCCTGGGCGGCTCGTTTACGCGTCCGGTGGCCGCCAATCCCGGCGATACCTTCCATGTCGACTACGACATGCTCGGTTCCATCTCCTGCCGTTTTGTCTGACGAGGAACCTGTCATGAATATGCCGGTAAATCTCTTCAAGCAACGCCTGGGCAGCGGCACCGCACAAATCGGCTTATGGTTGGGCCTGGCGGATGCGTATTGCGCGGAACTGGCGGCCAATGCCGGTTTCGATTGGCTGCTGATTGACGGCGAACACGCGCCCAACGACCTGCGCGGTATGTTGAGCCAGCTGCAAGCGGTGGCGGCCTACGCCAGCCAACCGGTGATTCGCCCGGTGATTGGCGATACGGCGCTGATAAAACAAGTGTTGGACCTTGGCGCACAGACGCTGTTGGTACCCATGGTGGAAAGCGCCGAACAGGCGCGCCAGTTGGTGCGCGCGATGCACTATCCGCCCCAGGGTGTGCGCGGTGTTGGCAGTGCGCTGGCGCGGGCTTCGCGCTGGAACAGCATCCCCGGTTACCTGGAGTTGGCCAACGCGCAGATGTGCCTGCTGGTGCAGATTGAAAACCCCGAAGGGCTGGCCAACCTTGACGCGATTGTTGCAGTGGAAGGCGTCGATGGGGTGTTTATCGGGCCTGCCGACCTCAGCGCCGCCATGGGCCATCGCGGCAACCCTGGCCATCCTGACGTGCAAGCCGCGATTGAGGACGCGATTGTGCGCATTCAGCGGGCGGGCAAAGCGGCTGGCATTCTCAGCGCCGACGAAACCCTGGCGCGCCGCTATATCGAACTGGGCGCGGCGTTTGTCGCGGTCGGTGTCGACACCACTGTGCTGATGCGCGGGCTGCAAACCCTGGCCGGTAAATTCAAGGATTCGCCGCTGCCAACCAGTGCTGCTGGCGGCGTCTACTAGGACTGGCACCGCCTTGCACCCAGACCGCTTTCATGTGAATGAAGCGGTCTTTTTGCCTAGCGCTTGATCGCCTTCAGTTCTGTGAGCAAGGCCAGCAAGGTCTGGAGTTTCTCGGCGCCGAAGCGTTCCTGCAAGCGCTGGTAATTTTGCTCCATGCAATCGCTCATCGAGGCAAAACACGCCTGGCCGCCTTCTGCCAGCGTCACCAAGACCCGGCGCTGGTCCTGCTCGGCCTTGCGCCGATGCACCAGGCCAGCCGCTTCCATGCGGCTCAGGACACCGGTCATGCTGGGTTTGAGAATGCAGGCCAGGTCGGCCAGGCGATTGGTTTCCAGTTCGCCCTGTTGAGTGAGGATGCGGATAACGCGCCACTGCTGTTCGGTCAGGCCATGTTCATTGAGTGAAGGCCGGAAAAAGCTCATGGCGACTTCGCGTGCTTGCAGCAGATTGAGGGTCAAGGACGGGCGGGGTTTGGTCATGCATCACAGCCAGCTATTTTGTTAATACGTTAATCAATTTATCACAGCTTGCTCAGCCTGTGGTTCTGCATCCGCCATCTGGCGCGGGCGATGGCACGCAGGTACAAAAGCGAAGGCAGGCACAGTCAAGACACCTACCGCTCGTTAGGCCCTTAATGTGCGCCATGGAACAGGGCTTGCTAACGCCTTGTCGTGACGTTTTTTTCAATCTATTCAGGCCGCGCCATGATCACTATCGAAACGCCAACCTATTACTCGGCCACCAAAAAATACAACCTCGCCTTCCCGACCCTGGAACAGGATATCGAAGCGCAAGTGGTGATCATTGGTGGCGGTTTTTCGGGCATCAATACCGCGCTGGAACTGGCCGAAAAAGGCATCACCAATATCGTGGTGCTGGAGGCGCGCTACCTGGGTTTCGGCGGTACCGGGCGCAACGGCGGCCAGATCATGGCGGGGATCGGCCACGACCTCGAAAAGATCAAAAGCAGTGTCGGCGAACAAGGCCTGCGCGAGATCTTTGAAATCAGCGAATTGGGCGCGGGCATCATCAAGGACCGCATCGCCAAATATGCCATCGATGCGGACTTCTGCCATGGCTATGGCTACATGGGCTTCAATGCTCGCCAGGCGAAAACCCTGCGGGCCTGGGAGAAGGACTTCAAGCGCATCAATACCCGCGATGAGATTCGCTTCATGGAAGGCAACGAGGTCAAGCAGATCATCGGCTCCGACGCCTACAGCAGCGCCCTGCTGCACATGGGCGGTGGCCATGTGCATTCCCTCAACTTGCTGCTGGGCGAAGCCAAGGCGGCGTCCGGCCTGGGTGTACGCATCTTTGAACACAGCCCGGCCCTCGAAGTGACCTACGGTGAACAGATCACCGTGCGCACCGGCCGTGGCTCGGTGAAGGCGCAGAAGTTGCTATGGGCGTGCGACAGCTTCCTCAACAAGCTGGAGCCGGAACTGCACAAGACCACGATCAACACCTACGCGTTCCAGATGATGACCGAGCCATTGCCTGAAGAACTGATCCAGCGCATCAGCCCGATTCGCGGCGCCTACAGCGATATCCGTCCCGTTATCGATTACTACCGCGTGACCAATGAGAACCGCCTGCTGTTCGGCGCGGCCACGCCGGTGATCGAGCATATTCCCAAAGACCTCAAGGCGTGGAATCGCCAACTGATGCTGAACATCTTCCCCTACCTCAAGGACGTGAAGATCGACCTCGCCTGGGGCGGGCCGATGGCGACGGGCGCCAACCTGTTCCCGCAAATCGGCACGCTGAGCGGCCGCCCGAACGCCTTCTACGTGCAGGGCTACGCCGGATTTGGCGTCACGCCGAGCCACATTATCTGCAAGGTGCTGGCCGAGGGCATGAGCGAAGGCTCGTCACGCTACAACCTCATCAGCTCCGTCAAGCACGCACAAATTCTCGGCAAGGATCACATCCGCCCCTTGATCCTCACGGCCGGCAAAAGCCTTCACCAACTCTCGGGCTACTTCAACGGTCGCCGTTGATTGACCCGCTCACACGACTCACTGGAGAACTGCCATGACCATTACCACGATCGAGCAACACATCAAGCTGTCGGCACTGGATGCCTGGGGCACCGTCGCCGACCTCGGCTCGACCATCCTCGAAGGCGAAGTCAACGCCTTCGGCAAGATGACCTTTGGCGCGCCCACCGACCCGGTCAGCAGCGCTTACTTCGGCACCACCAAGGGCAAGTTCCGCATGGAATACCCGTTCAACGAGCAAGCCACCGTGGTCACCGGGGAAGTGATCCTCACGGAAGAAGCCACCGGCAACAGCACGCGTTATGGCGTGGGTGACAGCTGGTTCGTGACCAAGGGCACTGCCGTGGTGTGGGAGATCGTCAGCGAAGAGTTCGTCAAGCACTACTTCGCTGTCGCTTGATCGCATTGCTGTAACGGGCTTATGACCACTGCCGATCTTCGGCAGTGGTTTTTTTATGCCTGCCCGGCGGCCAGGGCAATCGAATCGCCGAGGATTCGCCACAAGGCGGCGACGCGGCGGCGGTAGGTTTCTTCGTTACCGTAGATCAGCTCGACGTGCAGGCTGTCGATCAGCCCGATGTACGCGTCCTGGAATATCCCGAGATCGGTGGCGTTCAGCGCGGGGTACTTGGCCTTGAGGCTGATCCCGAACAGGTCTCGCATGCGCTCAAGGTAAGCTTCAAAACCTGCACTCACCTGCCCCTTCAATTCGGTAGGTGGAAAAAACGCCGTGCGCAGTAGAAAGCGCAGCGCCGCCGAAGACTCATAGCGCTGCGCAAGATGGTCGGTGTACAGCGTGTCGAGGCTGACCGAAGCGCTGGCAGCCACGGCAAACCGCTCCTCGAGGTACTGGCGTTCGGTGGTCAATGCCAACGCCAGCACCGCACTGAACAGGTCATCCTTGCTTTTGAAATGCGCATACAACGACGGCTTGCGCATGCCCGCCAGCACTGCGATGTCATTGAGTGAGGAGGCGTCGTAGCCCCGCTCGGCGAAATGCACCAGGGCGATGTCGCAAATTCTGCCCGCTGAAGGGCTGAGCACTTTCATGTGAATATCCTTGCCAGCAATCTTTTATCAATGATTTAACGCGGTGATCTGATCCGCCTTGCCTTGGCGCACGCTGATCCAGGTAAGCAACCCCACCACCGCGGCGCACAGCACCAGCAAGCCGCCCCACGCCGTGGCGCCGTGGTTACTCACCAGGCCGGTCAGGGGTGTGGCGCACGCCGAGATGCCCAGTTGAAAAGCCCCCAGCAACGCAGCGGTCGAACCCAGCGCGGAGGTTTGCGAAGACATCACCAGGGTCATCAGCGTGGTTTCGGCGATCCCCACGCCCAGCAACGCAAGCGCCACTCCGGCCACCAGCCAAGACAAACCCAAACCGGCAGCCGCGCTGATGCAGGCAATCAAAGCACCCGCGACGATGCAGCAGGCACCCGCCACCGCCATGCGTGCCAGACCGTATTGGCCGACCAGCTTCGCCGCCAACGACGCCCCGATGAGGATCGCAACACCGGTTGCGCCGAACAGGGTACCAAACTGGGCAGCGGGCAACCCGAAGTCGTTCTGGTAGATGAACGTCGCCCCACCGATGTAGGCGAACAGGAAGAAGAACACCGCTGACAAGGCCAGCGCCGGTTGCAGAAAACGCGAGTCCTGGGCAATGCGTGCGTACGTACGGATTGCCCGCTTGAAGTTCAGCGGCTCACGCTTGTTCGCGGGCAAGGTTTCCCGCAGCACCACCATGGAGTTCACCGCCACCAACGCGCCCAGGGCCGCCAGCACCACCATCACCGCACGCCAGCCAAAGTGCGCATCAATGTAGCCGCCCAGTGCCGGCGCGATAATCGGCGCCACGCCTTCGATGGTCATCAGCAAGCCAAACAGCTTGGCCGCCTGCACGCCTTGGGTGACATCACGCACCATGCTCATGATCACCACCAGGGTCAGCGCGCTGCCTAGCCCTTGAATGAAGCGCGCCAGCAGCAGCCAGTCCAGCGTCGGTGCCGCACCGGCCACCAGCGCGCTCACGCTGAACAACACCAGCCCGGCGATCAACGGGCGCCTGCGCCCCCATGCATCGACGACAGGGCCGAACAGCAATTGGCCGAGGCCCATCGCCAACAGGAACACCGTCAACGTCAGCTGGATACTTGCCACGCTGGCCGAATACTCCACCGCCATCTCCGGCAAGCTGGGCAGATACATGTCGACGGCCGACGGGCCGAGGGCACCAATGGCACCCAAGGCCACGGCAAATTTCAACGAAGGACTGTTTGAATTAATCGATTTCATCATAAGCTCACGACTTGCAACCTACCGGTCGGTAGGGTGAAGTCGTGAGGTTAGCCAATGCCTTGGCGAAAGGTCAAGTCGTTAATCAATTAACAGTCAGGCGGCACCCGCTAACACGCCCGATAGCGCCTGCGCGCGGAAATCCTTGGGCGATTGTTCGAAGTGCTTTTTGAAGGAACGGCTGAAGTGCGCGGAATCGGTGAACCCCCACTTATAGGCAATCGAGGTGATCGACTCCGCACGCAGGAATGGATTGGCCAGGTCCGTGGCGCTGCGCTCCAGCCTGGCGCGCTGGATGTAACGGCACACACTGTCGCCCTCTTCCTCGAACAGCCGGTAGAGATGCCTGACGGAAATTTTCAGGCGCCCCGCCAGGCACGCGGGTGTCAGGTTGGTCTGGGCCAGGGACTCATCGATGACCTTCTGCACGTAGCTGCGCAGGTTCACGCCGCCGAGCACCGCAGCATCGTTGGCCTTCTCCTCGGCCTGTTCAAACCCGGAAGCCAACAGCAGGATAAACGCGCTCTGCAAGGCCTCACCCTCGGCCGCCGCACTGTCGGTGCCGTCGCTGCCCTTGCACGCCTGGTCCATCAACAAATGCAGCATGCGCCCGCACGCCTTGGTCGACGAAATCTTGCCAAAGATCGGCGAGACGCCTTTGAGCTGGCGCTGCACCTGCGCGCGCGACAATGACAGCGACACATGCTCGATCAGGCCATGGGGGGCAATCGCGCAAGGGCCGACCGAATCCATCAGCATCAGGTCGCCGGGCGCCAACTGGATGGTCACGCTGCCCTGGGTGATGTGGGAGTAACCGGTGCGCTGGCTGACCAGGAAACAGTGTTCGTCGTTGTCGCAATCGGCACGATCACCGTAACGCACGATATTGCCGGCGTTGGTGCGCATATTGGCCAGTGACAATCCGCCATGGGACCAGGTAGAAATATCACCAATAAACAACGAACGATTGAACGCCAGTTGGGTTTCGAAACGACCACACAATGCCTGCATGGTGGTGGTCCACTGGTCTAGCCCGTCCCAGGCAGCCTGATGGATGCTCATGAATACCTCCGCACGCGATGCTTATTTTTGTGCACCAATAGTTAACATGTTATCTATAGGCGCACAACTGTAGATCTATGCAAAGTACATAAGCACAAGCCATGCCACTCAAGGCTTAAAGCGTCTTGAGCACCTGGTGTAGAGCCAAAATGCTCTGCTGCAACAGGCGGATTTGTTCAATACTCAACGAAATATAGCGGCGAAAAGCCGGCATGCGATTGACCACCTCGCTGCCGCCCATATGCTCCAACGCCACGTTCCAGCCGCCGTGGGTGTATTCAAGGGTGAGCTGCTTGAAATCCAGCGGCATCAACGCCGCGCGCAACGCCGGGTTGGCGCTCAGCTCATGGGTCAGCCGATCGGCAAAGTCCTGCGGCCCTTTGCGGCGGCGGCAGACCAACCCCGTGCGGGTAATGGCCCCCGTGTGGTGCACTTGGTAACACCCCTCGCTCCACGGTGAGGCGGGCGTGTGGAAGCGAAACTCCGTGAGCACCACATGCATCAGCAACTGCGCTTCGGCGCGCTCATGCACCTCGATGAGCGGCCCCTCTGGGCTGAACTGAAACTGCGCGCGCACCGGGGCCGAACACTCAAACGAGGGCTGGCCCAGGTTGCGCCGCACACGCTCAAGCGTCGCCCCCGGACGATACCCCGTCGGCGCACGCTGGGCGCCGAACAGCTCAGACAGCCTTGCAAGCATGGTCGAGCACCTCGGACGGTTGAATACCAGGCTCCATGGCAAACTCCTTGGCCAATACGTCCTCCACCCGCGCCGGCTTGAAGGGGTTGACCTTCTGCACCACCAGCGTCCAGAACAAGGCGTACACGGCGGTGCCGCCCAACATCACGCCAAACGGAATGTACACGTCCGCCGGGTTCATGCCGGGCGGCGTGATAAACCACATGCCCAACAAAATCCCCGCGCTGGAAACGATCTGCGGCAGCGGAAAGAACGGCGAGCGATAGGCCCGTGGCAGGTCCGGGCGGCGGATGCGCAGGATCACCACCGACAGCGTGACCAACAAATAAGCGGTGCTCCAGGCACACACGGCCGCCAGTACCAGGTGCAGGATGTTGTCCACGTTACCGCCCAGGTACCAGGCATGCAGGCACGGAATCAGCATCGCCACGAGAATGCACAGCAGCGGCGTCTTGAAACGCGGATGCAAATAGGTGAACACCTTCGGCAACGCACCGTCCACCGCCATGCCATACAGGATGCGCGGCACGCCGGCCATCAAGGTGTTGATGGTGGCAGCGCCGGCAAACAAGAAGCCGATGCCCAGCCACACCGGGCCGATATCGCCCATGACCTGGGCGGCGAACTTGGGAATCGCCATCGGCGTATCCAGCAAGTGCAGGCCGGTCGCCGGGTCCAGCACCAGGTTTTCCACCTGGCGCTTCATCGCCGCGCCATAAATGAACATGCACGATGCCACGCCCACCAGGCCCAGGAGCATCGCCTTGGGCATGGTCGAGGCGGATCTGCGCAAGTCCGGCGCCAGCGGCGTGACAAACTCACAGCCGACAAACATGAACATGGCCATGCCCACCAGCGACAGGATCGTCATCGCATCGCTGCCCACCAGAGACTCGCCAAACCAGCCGTCCAGCTCCACCGCCGGCGCGGCGATCAACCCCAGCACGCCAAACACCATCAGCGTGGTCCACATGCCAAAGGTCAGGATGATTTCCGCACGGCCAAACACGCTGACACCAAAGGCGTTGAGAATGCCGAAGCTGATCACGAACGCCACACCCAGCAACCACGACCCACCGGCCGACTCGGCCAGGGTGTTGAGGTGTTCGAAGTTCACCAGTGCCATGACCCCGGACAGGATGGTTTCGGCGGTGCCCGCGAACACATGCACGATCAGGTAGGCGGACAACGTGCCGGTGATCGCAAAAAAACGCCCCATGCCACAGTTGATGTAGTCATACACCGAGCCGGTGGTGGGCAAGATCGCTGCCGCTTCGGCAAACGTGGTGGCCTGGGCCAGCATCATCACCACCGCGATCACCATCGCCACGGCAAAGGCTTTGCCGCCAATGCCAAAGCCCATGGTGGCCGTAAGGATGACCGGGCTGGCCATGATCAGGCCGACCGTACTGGCCAGTGCGGTAGGAAACCCCACCGATCCGCGATTCAAGTGCTCAGTGAGCTTAGGGTTGCTCGACATTTTCTAATGTCCCTGACGTTAAGTTGGCGTAAGTAGCGACAGGCTGATCCTTTCTACAGGAGGCTGGCGTCGCCGCACACCCTCACTGTGCGCCCCTGCTCCCTGAGCGTCTTGCCCACGGCTGCCGCCGGATTTGTTGCAGCCTGCCAACCGCGTGCAGCTGGCGAGCTGAGTCAAATGGCTGGCACGGTGGTGAAAGACGCCTGCCCCTCCACCACCCCATTAATGGCGCGCTTGACCTACAACCGCACATCAACAACAGGGGCAATAACCATGGGGCACACCTCGACTACCCGTTCACTTTCAATCGCCGTGGCGCTGGGACTGGCCAGCGCTGCGTGCGCCCAGGCCGCACAGGCCTATGAGCTGTATGCCGACAGCGATACCCATATCAACGGCAATTTCCTTGCCGTCTATGGCTTGTTCAACAGCCGCAAGAACTACGACGACACGACCGGCGGTTCCACCTGGCGCGAAGGGTTCATCAAATATGGCTTAAGCCTCGACCGTACGCTAGGCAGCTACGGCAGCGTGTATGGCACGGCCAACCTGGTCAGCTCAGGCACCTGGGGTGACGGCGATGCCGCGGGCCTGAGCAACGGCAGCGAACGCACCACCAAATTCGACGAAGCCTTCGCCGGCTGGCGCTCAGGCGATTTGTTCCCGGCCTTGGGCAAGGACGGCGTGGACCTGTCCTTCGGCCGGCAGATCATCCAGTTGGGCAACGGTTTTATCATCAACGATGACGGCCTGAATTTCGGCAAAGGCCCGGCGGACGGTGAGTTGAATCGCGGCGGCGCCTACTACCTCGCCGCCCGCCACGCCTTCGATGAAACCGCAGTCCTGCGCCTGGGTGGCAAGGACGGATTGCACGGCAGTGTCATGTGGATCAAGTCGGACAACCGCGCCCAGGCCAAGACCGAGATGGCCGCAGGCACCCTGGACTACACCGGCGCCCCCGGCACCCTGGGCCTGACCTACATCCATGGCATCGACGTGGATAAGCGCTACGCCAGCGACTTCCAGCAGCAACGCAAAGGCATGGACATCTACAGCCTACGCGGCAGCGGTGACGCCGGCATCCAAAATGCCCACTTCGGTTTTGAATACGCCTGGCAAGACAAGGACGCCGGCGCCGAGAAAGCCTTGTATGCCGAAGCGGGCTACACCTTCGCCGATACCCTGTGGAGCCCTGACATCACCTACCGCTACAGCCGCTACTCCGAAGGCTGGGACTCCATGTTCAACGGCTACAGCACCGGCTATGGCACCTGGTTCCAGGGCGAAGTGGCCGCCAACTACGCGGGGCCTTTCAATAGCAACACCGCGATCCAGCATGTGGCGCTCAAGGTGCACCCGCTGGAGAACCTCACGGTGGGCACGTTGTTTTTTGATTATTCAACCACCCACAAGCGGGGCAATCTCGACTTGAGCGGCCGCGAGCTGGATGTGTTTGCGGAGTGGGCGGTCAACGAGCACTTGATCATTACCCCGCTTGTTGGCCTCTATAAGCCCAAGCAGGATGAAAACACCGGAGGCAATCAAGTCGGCGGCAACGGCACCAACCTGTACAGCCAGGTGACGGTGGCCGTACCGTTCTGATCCAGGTAGGGCAACCACCGGGGTTGCCCTGCCCTAGCCTCAGTTGGCAATCACTGCCTTGAGCACGGCCTTGAACGACTCGATCTGCTCGTCCGAAAACTGCCCAAACACCTTGTCCTGCTGTTCCCGCGCGATGGTCCACAGCGACTCCGTTTCATCGACCCCTTTGACGGTCAGCCGCACACGCTCGTTATCATCCACCACCAGGCCCTTGCGCTTGAGATTGGCCACCGCCTCCTCGATTTCACGCACCGGCATCGCCACTTCACGCTGCAACTGGTTGAGGTCCAGGCCGGCGTCATTTTCCAGCACCATCAACATCCGCGCTTCACTGGTACGCAACCCGGTAGACAACTGCCGCGGCTGGTAGCTGGCCTGATACGCCCGCAACGCCTGGGTCATCAGGTAGTAGAGGTTATGGCTCAGGCGCCCCTGAAAATGGCTGCTCGGCGGCTGGCCCTCGTCGCGTTTGGTCATGCGCGTGTGCGGCAGCACCATCGAGTAGACGCCCTGGTGATACAGCAGGGGCGAACGGCCGAAATCGTCAAACGCCACTACCTTGCCGATCATGATCCAGTGGTCGCCACCGTCGACCTGCTGGAATTTTTCACAGTGAAAACGCGCCGAGCAATCCGCAAATACCGGCGCACCGCCCTCCCCCGGTTCAAATTCAATTTCGGCGAAACGGTCATCCTTGGGCCGGGCAAAATTGTTCGACAAATCGATCTGATCCGCCGCCAGCACGTTGACGGCAAAGTGGCTCGCCTCTTCAAACACCTCGTAGCTGTTGGAGCGCTTGTCGATGCTCCACAAGATCAGCGGCGGGTCCAGGGACACCGAGTTGAAGCTGTTGGCCGTCACGCCGACTTTACGGCCGTCGGCGGTCGCCGCCGTCACCACCGTGACACCGGTGGCGAAGTTGCCCAAGGCACGGCGAAACGCGCGCGCGTCGAATGGGTTGGCGGGTTGCGATGCAAGGACTTCAGACATGAAAAACTCCCGGGCTGACCCACAGACCAGCCCTGCTTGTTGTTATGGGAATAGCGCTACGGCGGGGATCAGACCATCGAAGGATCGGGCTCAAGCCCCATCAACTCGCGCCCGAGGATCTGCGCGCACACGTCATAGTCGGTGTAGGCATGCGCACCGGTGAGGTGGGAATCGCGGAACAGGCGTTGCAGCTCGTTGCTTTCAAACCAGGCGCCACCGCCGGCCGCTTCCATCAAGCGGTCCACGGCCTGGATACACATCTTGGTCGCGTAACCCTGATTGGTCCGCCAGAACGCCAGGGTTTCACGGCTCGGGTAGCGGTGCTGCTCGCTGTACCAGGCGATCTCGTTCCAGCTTTTTTCCAGCAAGGCACGCGCCGCTGCCACCTGGTGGGTAGACTCGGCCAGGCGCATCAACGCCGGCGTGGCGGCCCCCACCGCAGCGCCGGTGTAGGCGCGCACGCGGGTTTTGGTTTTTTCGCGGAACACTTCCAGCATGCGCTCGGCAATCCCCAGGCTGACGGTGGAAAAACCGCTGGCAAAATACGGCCGGTACGGTGCGAAGAAGATCTTGCTGTCCGGGTACAGCCCGAAGCCTGCGGACTTGCCTTCCATCATGTCCTTGGCTTTCTGGATGCGGTGCTCAGGCACAAAGGCATCCTTGACGATCAACGTCTTGCTGCCGCTACCGCGCATCCCGACTGCATACCAGTCATCGCGGATCGCGTAATCGCTGCGCGGCAACACGGCAAAGCAATAGTCCTGGCTGCCCTCGGCGTTTTTGCGGCGAAAGCCCATGATTGCCCACTCGGCGTGATCGCACCCCGAACTCCAGCCCATTTCGCCGCTGAAGGTCACCCCGCCATCGACTTCCTCGGTGCGGCCGAAGGGCGCGATGCTGCTGCTGGCGGTGGCATCCGGGTCAGCGCCCCACACCTCGTCCTGCAACGTCGACGGGAACATCGCCAACTGATGGCTATGCGTGCACAGCAGGCTCATCGCCCAGGCGGTACTGGCGCAGGACGCGGCCAGCAGCGCGATGCAATCGGCAAACTCAGGAAGGGAAATCTCCAGGCCACCGTACTTGCGCGGCTGCAACGCGTGGTGCATGCCGATGCTTTTGAGCAAGGCGATATTCTCGGCGGGCACACTGCGATCTTTCTCGGCCGCAAAGGCGTTGGCAGCGATGGCCGGCAACACGGCCTTGAGGTCTTCAAACAGAGGATTGGGCTTTTTCATGGCGGGGCTCTTTATTATTGGAGGTGAGCGCCTCCCGTGCCGAGCAGCCACGGTTCTCAGGTAAACCGTGGCTTCTGGCCGGGAACAGGCAAAAGTACCGGGCCAGTATGCGTCGGGCAAAAGCCGTGGAAAATGCACGTTCCACGTAGAAGGTTGTACTTTTCATAGCGTGCAAGCTGGCAGGCTCAGTCATGCCCGTGACACGCACAGTCAAGATAAATGGCGGCGCCCAGCGTACTTTTCCTTGCCAATGCCCGCGCCTAAACAGCGGCACTGTCACCTGCTGGATTATTGGAGCCTGCCCCCATGAGCGATATCCCACTGCTTCCCCGCGTCAGCCAGTTTCTCGGGCGTGATCACGGCTTGTACATCGATGGCGGCTATGTCGCCAGCAGCGGCCACGCCAAACTCAAGGTCATCAACCCGGCCAATGGTGAAGCCATCGCCCAGGTCAGCGATGCGGCCCAAAACGATGTGGATCGTGCCGTCGAATCCGCCAACCGGGGTTTCAAGATCTGGTCCAACACCAGCCCGGCAGCCCGCGCGGCGGTGTTGTTCAAGCTCGCCGACCTGTTGGAGCAACACCGCGAGGAACTGGCGCAGATCGAAACCTGCCAATCCGGCAAACTCATTCACATTGCCCGCGCGTTCGAGGTCGACCAGGCCGCCCACTTCCTGCGCTACTACGCCGGCTGGGCGACGAAAATCACCGGCGAAACCATCACCCCATCGCTGCCCTCCTTCGCCGGCGAACGCTACACCGCCTTTACCCTGCGCGAACCGGTCGGCGTGGTGGTGGGCATTGTGCCGTGGAACTTCTCCACCATGATCGCCATCTGGAAACTGGCCTCGGCCCTGACCACCGGTTGCAGCGTGATCATCAAGCCAAGCGAATTCACCCCGCTGACGATCCTGCGCATCGCCGAACTGGCCAGCGAAGCCGGCCTGCCACCCGGGGCCTTGAACGTGCTGACCGGCAACGGCGCTGTCGGCAAAGCGCTGATCGAGCATCCGGGCACCGATAAAGTCTCGTTCACCGGCTCCGTGCCCACCGGGATTGCCGTGGGCAAAGGGGCGATGGACGCCAAGCTGACCCGCGCCACCCTGGAGCTGGGTGGCAAGAACTCGGCGGCCTTCCTGCGCGACATCGACCTGGATACAGCCGCCGACGGCATCATGGAGGCCGGCTTCCTGCACTCCGGCCAGATCTGCGCCGCCGCCGAGCGTTTTTTTGCCCACCGCTCGCAGATCGAACCCCTGATGGAAAAACTCGCCCAGCGCCTGGCCACCTTGAAAATCGGCTCGCCGCTGGATGAAACCACCCAGTTCGGCCCAGTCACCAACAAGCAACACCAACAGAAGCTCGCCAGCTTTTTTGCCACGGCACGCGCGCAAAACAACCGGATTGTCTACGGCGGCAACCTGATCGACGGACCCGGCTGCTACGTCGAACCGACGATCATCCTCGCCAACGACGTCAACGACAGCCTGCTCAACGAAGAAACCTTCGGCCCCATCGCGACGTTCTTCCCGTACGACACCGAAGAAGAACTGCTGCACCTGATGAACAACACGCCCTACGGCCTCAGCGCCAGCCTGTGGACCAACGACCTGTCCAAGGCCCTGCGCCTGGTGCCGCAAATCCAGGCCGGTACGGTGTGGGTCAACATGCACACCCTGCTCGACCCGGCGGTGCCCTTTGGCGGCATCAAGTCATCGGGGATCGGCCGCGAGTTTGGCGCGGCATTTATCGACGATTACACGGAGCTGAAATCGGTGATGATTCGCTACTGAGTTGAAAGTACCGATTTGCAAGCGCACGGGCGCCTACGTGATACTTGCGCGATGAAACTCAACGACCCTATAAAAACCACTCGCCAGCAGACTGCTCCAGAGAAGAGGTTTCCCTGATGCCGTCGGCACTCGATAACCCGGCGGCGCAAAACCAGAGCTTCTGGAAAAAGGCCTCGGGTTATGCCCTCCTGGGCCTGCTGGTGGTGTTTTCCAACGGCACCGACCTGACTTGTCTTGCCGAGGGGTTATCGAACCGAAAGCGGGTCTTCAGTCCTGGCTTCATTGCTGTGTGCGTATTTGTGGCCTTGGTTGAGCTGATCCTGCTGAACCACTTCTACGGCACACGCCACTGAACGTCGACCCGCGTTGTCGCTAGTACCCAAACAGCGACTTGCTCTCCAGGTACTCGTCAAACCCCAACTCACCCCATTCACGGCCATTGCCCGACTGCCTGTAGCCACCAAACGGCGCGGCCTGGTCGGCCCGTGCGCCGTTGAGGTGGACCATGCCGGTGCGCAGTTGTCGCGCCACCGCGCGGCTGCGTTCCAGGCTCAACGAGGTGACATAGCCCGACAAGCCATACGGGCTGTCATTGGCGATCGCAATCGCTTCGGCTTCGCTGTCGTACGGCATGATCGCCAGCACCGGGCCGAAGATTTCTTCGCGCGCGACCAGCATGGCCGGCGTGACGTCGGCAAATACCGTCGGCTTCACGTAGTAACCGCGCTCCACCCCTTGGGGCCGTCCCAACCCGCCGGCGACCAGCCGCGACCCTTCGGCGATGGCGGCGGCGATCATCGCCTGGACCCGCTCGAACTGCATGACGTTCGCCACCGGGCCAATGGCCGTGAGCGGGTTGCTGTCGTCATGACACACCTGGGCCAGCACTTCCTGGGCAATCGCGATCACTGCCCCTTGCTGCTCGCGCGGCACCAGCAGGCGCGTCGGGGCATTGCACGACTGGCCGCTGTTGCGCATACAGCCCAACACTGCGTGGCGTACGGCACTTGGCAGGAATGCATCATCGAGGAGGATATTCGCCGACTTGCCGCCCAATTCCTGGGACACGCGCTTCACCGTGTCCGCCGCCGCCTTGGCCACCGCGACGCCAGCCCGGGTGGAACCGGTGAAGGACACCATGTCCACATCAGCATGGCTCGCCAGCGCCGCGCCCACCCCGGGCCCGTCGCCGTGGACCAGGTTGAACACGCCCTTCGGCACTCCCGCCTCGTGCAGCACTTGCGCGATGATCTGCGCGGACAACGGCGCACGCTCACTGGGTTTGAGCACCACGGTGCAACCCACCGCCAACGCCGGCGCCAGCTTGCAGGTGAGTTGGTTCAACGGCCAGTTCCACGGCGTGATCAGCGCGCACACGCCGATCGGCTCGCGCACCACCAGTGTGTTGCCCAGGCGCCGCTCGAAGCGGTAGTCGCGCAACACGTCCAGCGCCTGCACCAGATGGCCGAGGCCAGCCGGCACATGGGCACTGCGGGCCAGGGACAGCGGCGCGCCCATCTCCAGGTGCACCGCTTCGATCAACGCTTCGCTGTGGCGCTTGTAGGCTTCGATGATGGCTTGCAGCAGATCGATGCGCGTCTGCAACGAGGTCGCTGCGAACTCAGGGAAAGCTCGCCTGGCGGCACTGACGGCGCGGTCTACATCCTCGCCATCGCCGAGCATCACGCGGCCAATCAGCTGCTCGGTGGACGGGTTCACCACCGTTTCGACGCTGCTGCCGTGGGGTTTTACCCAGGCACCGTCTATGTAGCACTCAAACAGATCCGACATGCCCTGCACTCCCTTCAAGACACTTGATGCAAGGCGCCCGCCAAGGTGTCGAACACCTGGGCGATCTCCTGCGGGCTGATCACCAGCGGCGGCGAAATCACGATGGTGTCGCCCGAGCCGCGCACCAGCACGCCGTTATCGAAGCACCATTGCGCAACCTCGCTGCCCCGTGCGCCGGCCGCACCGGGGCGCGGTTCCAGTTCGACGGCGCAGAGCAGGCCGAGGGTGCGCACGTCCTGCACCGGGCCCACCCCGCGCAGGGCCAGCGCCGCCGTCTGCCAAAGCCCGCTGACGGCGTTGACATGTTGATTGATGCCCAACTCGCGATGCACTTCGATGGTTGCCAACCCAGCCGCACACGCCAGCGGATGCGCCGAATAGGTGTAGCCATGCATCAGTTCGATCACATTGGCGGGGCCAGCCATGAACGCTTCATACACCGCCGCGCTCACCAGCACGCCCCCCATGGGCACGGCGCCGTTGGTCAGGCCTTTGGCGGTGGTGATCAAGTCCGGGGTCACGCCAAAGGCTTGCGCCGCAAAGCTGTCGCCCACGCGACCAAAGCCGGTGATCACTTCGTCGAAAATCAACAGCACACCGTGGCGCGTGCAGATCTCCCGCAAGCGCTGCAAATAGCCCTGGGGCGGCGGGTACACGCCACCGGAACCGGTCACCGGCTCGACGATCACGGCGGCGACGGTGCTGGGGTCCTGGATGTCGAGCAATTGCGTCAGCGCATCGGCATAACTGGCGCCGTGCTCAGGCTGGCCAGCGCTGAAACGCATGCTCGCGTCGTACGGCAGCGGCAGGTGAGACACCTCCCCCAGCAGCGGGCCAAAGTCGCGTTTCTGCCGACCAATGCCAGACACCGACAGCCCACCGAAGCCCATGCCGTGATACCCCTTGGCCCGCCCGATCAGCTTCGTGCGGCGGCAATCGCCCCGCGCCTGGTGATACGCGCGGGCGATCTTCAACGCCGTGTCCACCGCTTCGGAACCCGAGTTGGTGAAGAACACCTGCGCCATGCCCGCCGGGCTGATCTCGATCAACCGCTCGGCCATCTCCAGCGCCTGGGGGTGGCTCATCTTGAAGGACGAGACAAAGTCCAGGCGCCCCGCCGCTTCGCGAATCGCTTCGACAATTTTCGGCTGGCCATGCCCGGCATTCACGCACCACAGCCCGGCCATCGCATCCAGCACGCGGCGCCCGTCGGTGGTGGTGTAGTGCATGCCGTCGGCACTGGCGAACATCATCGGTTGTTGCTGGAACTGGCGCATCGGGGTGAACGGCGCCCAAAAGGCCGGGTTGGAAATGGTGGTCATAGGTGCTCCTGCAAAACGGTGGTCTGATGGCCGATCAGCGTCGGGCGCTGCAACGGGCCGGCGTTAACGTTGACGCAGCGGTCCACCGACAAGGTGCCGCCCTCGATCCGGCACGTGACCTGGTCACAAAACGCCGTCTCGACAAACTGCCAGGTCATGTTCAGCACGCCGTCTTCACTCCAGCGCGCCTGCGCCACGACGGGGGTGAGTTCCGGTTGGTATTGGTGATGCAGATAGTGGCCGGTCATGCCTGTCTGGCTTTCGATGGCATCCACCAGCCCGGCACGGATGCAATGGGTGCCACGGGGGTCGCTGAGGTAGAAATCGCAATAGTCAGGGCCGAACGTCAGACGCACTTGGCTGACCTGGTCTTCATTGGCCTGCATCACGAACGTGCCGCTTAACTCCGCCTGGCGTGGCGAACTCGACGCCCCCGTCAGGGACGGCCGCCGCTGGTTGGCCAGCAGTCGCGCCAATTCGCCATCCGCCATGCCATCGGTGGGCACGCCCAGCGCGGGCAGCAGGTGTTCCCAGAGCAGGCTGTGCAGGCGCCGCTCGCCCAGGGGCAAGCCGGCGGTAAACGCGAGCACTGCGTTATGCCGGGGCAAGACGATGCACTGCTGGCCGAACACACCGGAGGCGTAATAACCGCCGTGCAAGGTCATCCACCACTGGTAGCCGTAGCCTTCGCGGCGCGTGACGGCAGCGTCGCTGGATTCATCGCGGCCCAGGTAACGCTTGCCGTCGAAGGCGCCCATCCACACATCATCGACGTGCCCACGGGTGGCTTCGGCCACCCATTGCGCGGACAACAGTTGCTGCCCTTGCCATTGGCCTTGCTGCAAATGCAGTACGCCAAACTTGAGCAAATCTTCGGTGCTGCAACTCAAGCCATTGCCACCGGTGTTGAAGCCGCCAGGGGCGTGGTCCCACTCAATCGGCCCCATGCCCATGGGTTGGAAAATACGCGTGTTGCATAGTTCGAACGCGGTCTGGCCACTGACCACGCTGACGATGGCCGAAAGCATGAAACTCGACGCGCTGCTGTAGATAAACCGATGCCCCGGCGCGTCTTCCACCGGTTCATTGAGGAACAACTTGACCCAACTGTCACTGCGCCCACGCCAGGCGCCACCGGAGATGCCTTGGCGATGCCCGGTGCGCATGGTCAGCAGATCGCGCACGGTCATGGCCGCCAGGTTGGCGCTGATGGAAGCCGGGCAATCGGCAGGGAAAAAATCCACCACCTTGGCGTCCAGCGACAGCACACCGTCATCCACCAACAGCCCGACGGCCATGGCCACCCAGCTTTTGGTCGCCGAATGCTGGACGTGCAGGCGCTCGGCGCGATACGGCGCCCAGAACGCCTCGGCCACCACCGCACCGTCGCGGTAAAGCATAAAACTGTGCAACTCCAGGCCCGCAGCGTTCACCGCTTCGATGAAATCACTGACGCCCCGCGCCGATACACGTTGTTGGCTGGGCAGTGCCCGGCGCAACGGCAAACTTGTCATTTGATCTATCCCTTAATGTGCACTGCTTGGGCGTGCAACAGGCTGACCCTGTTGCACGCCATGACGGCTACCAGAGCGCCACGGTGTAACCCAGGATCACGCGGTTTTCGTTGGTGTCACGGGCGAAGTTGCTGGTGGCGCTGGCGTTCTGCCAACGCAGCGACACGTCCTTGAACGTGCCGCTCTGCACCACGTAGCCCAGGCTCAAGTCGCGCTCCCACTCTCGCCCTTCGCCGTTGAAGCCGATGACCTTGGCGTTGTCGCCCTTGGCGTACCGCGTGGAGAACAGCAGGCCCGGCAGGCCCAGCGAGGCGAAGTCATAGTCGTAGCGGGCATGCCACACGCGCTCGCCGGTCTGGGAGAAGTTGGCCAGCTGGTACTCGGTGAACAGGTAGGTGTTGGTGCCGTCCACGTAGGTGAACGGTGTCGAACCGTACTGCGCCTGGTAACCGCCGCTGAGGTTGTGGCCGTCCAGGCTGTAGCCGATGCGGGTACTCAACGCACGGTTGTCCACCTTGCCGGCCAGGGCGGCGGCGTCTTCGCTGGCGTTGAAGTAGCGGATGTCGGTCTTGAAGGTGCCGGGGCCCCACTTGAAGCTGTTTTTCACCCCCAGGTAGTGCTGCTGGTAGAGGCTTTCCAGTTGCGCGTATTGGTAGGTCAGCGCGGTGTTCGGCGTGAGCTTGTACTCGCCGCCGGCGTAGCGGAACTCGTCGCTTTTCGCGCTGCTTTTGTAGGCGCCGTATTGGCTGGTGAGGCCCATGTCTTCGTAGTGCGTGGAGTCGCGCTGCTTGACCTGGTCCAGTTGGCCGGCGCTCAAGGTCAGGTTGTCGATGTCTTTGGACGTGACGGCCGTGCCGCTGAAACTCTGCGGGAACAGGCGGCTGAGGTTGGGTTGCAGGGTCGGCAGGTCGGGCACCATGTAGCCCACGCGCAGCTCGCTTTTGGCCAGGCGCGCCTTGCCGGTGATCCCCAGTTTTGAGTAGTTGTCGTGGGCACGCCGCGCATAGCTCGGCGAGCCCGGTTCGGCCACGCTGGAACGTGCAAGCAGGCCGGTGCCGGAGTTGTCCGGGCTGGAATCGAGCTTCACGCCAAGCATGCCGACCGCGTCCAGGCCAAACCCCACCGTGCCTTCGGTAAACCCCGATTGAACGTTGAGGATAAAACCCTGCGCCCATTCGGCACGCTTGTTCTGCCCGCTGTCTTCGCGGTAATCGCGGTTGAAGTAATAGTTCTTCAATTCCAGCGCAGCCTTGCTGTCGGCGATGAAGTCGGCGTGGGCCAGCAAGGGCATGAAACCGGCGCCCATGACGCTGGCCCCGGTGACGACTTTAGTGATGCGGTTATTCATGTGCGGGTTCCTGGCAGACAGGTTGAGTGGGGTTGTTTTTGTTTTCTTCGGCCATGGCTTCGCCCGCCTCGTCAATCAGCGACCGACGAGGGATGGGGTACAACGCATGGCCTGGGGTGCAGCAGTACCTAAATCACACTGGCGCGCAGGCGATAACTGCCATCTGCACGTTTCTCCAAGGGGCTAGCCGCCGCCAGCAAGCGGCGGGTGTACGGGTGTTGCGGGCTGTCGAAGATCGTGTCACGGGGGCCCATTTCGACCACCTCGCCCTGGTTCATCACCGCCACCCGATGGGCAATGCGCTCCACCGCCGAGAGGTCGTGGGAGATAAACAGGCAGGCGAAGCCGTATTGGCGTTGCAGGCGCTCGAACAGTTCGAGGATCTGCTTCTGGATCGTCATGTCCAGCGCGGAAATCGGCTCGTCGGCGATCACCAGTTTTGGCCAGCGCACCAACGCGCGGCCGATCGCCACGCGCTGGCGTTGACCGCCCGAGAGTTGGTGGGCGAAGCGCTCGCGGAACTGCTCGGGCAAGCCCACGTCCACCAGGGTGTCGGTGACGCGCTGACGTTTTTGCGCAGCGCTCAGGGCCGGCTCATGGCGCAACGGTTCGGCGAGGATCTGGCCGACGGTCATGCGCGGATCGAGGGACGAATACGGGTCCTGGAAAATCATCTGGCATTGCAGGCGATGCACGCGGTTGGCAGCCTTGAGGATATCCACGCCCTGGAACAGGATCGCCCCGGCGCACGGGTTGACCAAGCCGACCACCGCTCGCCCGAGGGTGGTCTTGCCCGAGCCGCTGCCCCCGACCAGGGCCAGGGTTTCACCCGGCGCAATGCTCAGGTTCACCGAATGCACCACGCGCTTGGGCACGCTGCGCCCCCAGAAACTGCGCGGGCCCGGGTGTTCGATACACACATCGCGCACCTGCAACAACGCCGCATCCGCCGCCGGCAAGGGCACCAGCTCGCCGCGCCGGGGCAGTGCTTCGAGCAACTGGCGGGTGTATTCGGCCTTGGGCGCGAAGAGGATATCTTCGATACGCCCCTGCTCCACCGCCTTACCCGCGCGCATCACCACCACTTTGTGGGCATAGCGCGCCACCAGCGACAGGTCGTGGCTGATAAACAGAATCGCCGTGCCCTGTTCGCGGGTCAGCTCCAGCATCAACTCGATCACGTCCAGTTGGGCCAGGCAGTCCAGCGCCGTGGTCGGTTCGTCGGCGATCAACAGCGCCGGGCGCAGCAGCATCACCGAGGCGAGCATGATGCGTTGGCGCATACCGCCGGAAAACTGGTGCGGATAAGACGCCAGGCATTTTTCCGCGTCCTTGATGCCGATGCGTTGCAGCATGGCGATGCAGCGCTCGCGGATCGTCGCCGCATCCAGCGCGGTGTGCAGCTTGAGTGCCTCGCTCATCTGCCGGCCAATGGTCAGCGCCGGGTTGAGAGAGACCATCGGTTCCTGGAACACCATGCCGATCCGCGCGCCGCGCACTTCACGCATGGCCTTGGCATTGTTGCTGTCCAGCGGCTCGCCCTGGAAGGTGATGCGCCCGCCGCACACTTGCATCGGCGCCGGCAGCAAGCCAATCGCAGCGCGGGCGGCCATGGTCTTGCCGCTGCCGGACTCGCCCACCAGGGCAACGATTTCGCCGGGGGCCAGGGTAAAGCTGAAATCATCGACCGCCAGCGGGCCGTCCACACCGACACGAATCTGTAGATTTTCAACGGCCAACAAAGGCACGGGTACGCTCATGCTCATTTCCTCATGCGCGGGTCGAGACGATCGCGCAAGGCATCGCCGAACAGATTGATCGCCAGCAACGTCAGGCTGATAAAGATGCCCGGGAAGATCCCCAGCCACGGCGCGTTGGAGATATAGGTGCGGCTCGCCGAGAGCATGCTGCCCCAGGTCGCGGCCGGTGGCGGTACGCCCAGGCCGAGAAAGCTCAGCGCGCTCTCCGAAAGCAACGCCCAGCCGAACATGCTGGTGGCCAGCACACACAACGGCGCCAGGCAGTTGGGCGTGATGTGGCGGAACATGGTGTACAGCTCGGAGTTGCCGATCACCCGCGACGCCTCGATAAACTCCAGCTCACGCAACGACAGCACACTGCCGCGCACCACCCGCACCACCGACGGTGTGTAGGCAATGCCGAGGGCGAGCACGATGCCGTACTGGCTGGCCCCGACAATCGCCATGATGCCCAGGGCCATGAGGATGCCGGGGAACGCGAGCAACGCATCGTTGAGCATCATCAGGATGCGGTCGGTCCAGCCGCGCAGGTAACCGGCGAGCATGCCGATCAACGTGCCGCAGACCACCGCCACGCTCACCGACAGCAGGCTGATCCACAGGCTGGTGCGCGCGCCAATGATCAAGCGGCTGAACACGTCACGGCCAAATTCATCGGTGCCCAGCCAATGCGCGGCATCTGGTGCGTGCAGGCGTGAGAGCAAGTCGAGCTTGAGCGGGTCGTACGGTGTCCACACCACGCCGAGCAGGGCCAGCAACACCAGGGCTGCGAGCAAGCCGCCGCCAATCAGGGCATTCAGCGGTGGGTAGCGCCGACGTCGGCGCGGCGCGATTGCCGTTACGCCGGGCAAGGCAGGCGTCTTCAGGTTCATAGCTTCACCCTTGGATCGAACAGCGGATACAGCAGGTCCACCAACAGGTTGACCAACACATAGATGCAGGTGATCAGCAATAGGCAGCCCTGCAACACCGGGTAGTCGCGGGAGAAGATCGCGTCGACCATCAGCCGGCCGATGCCGGGCAAGGTGAACACGGTTTCCAGCACCGCAATGCCGCCGAGCAGGTTGCCGAGGATCAGGCCGATCAGGGTCCAGGTCGGCGCGAAGGCATTGCGCAAAGCGTGTTTCCACAGCACCGCGCCCTCCGACAAACCCTTGGCCCGGGCATGGGCGATGTATTCCAGGCGTAGCACTTCAATGGTGCTGGCCCGTGCCATGCGGGCAATCGCGCCGAACTCCACCAGGGTCAGGGTGACGATTGGCAGCACCACATACGTCAGCGCCTTCATAGGATCAGTGCCAAAGCCGACATAACCAATCACCGGCAACCAACCCAACTGGATGCCGAACACGTAGAGCAGCAACAAGCCCAGCCAGAAACTCGGCACCGACAGCAACAGCGTTGCCGTCGCCACCAGGCCCAGGTCCATCGCGCTGTTTTGCTTCCAGGCCGCGAGCAGCCCCACCGGCACCGCCAACAACGTCGCCAGCAACACCGCCACCAACACCACCGTGGCGCTGACGCTGAAGCGCTCCACCAGCAAATCCAACACCGGCTGGCGGCTGCTGATGGACACCCCGAGGTCGCCACTGAGCACCGACTTGATCCAGATCAGGTACTGGGTCACCACCGAGTGGTCCAGCCCCAGGCTACTGCGCATGTCGGCCAGGCTTTGCGGGTCGGCCATGTCGCCGAGCATGAGCAAGGCCGGGTCGCCGGGGATCAGGCGGATCAAGGCAAACACAATCACCGAGATCAGCAACAGGGTCGGCACTGCCATGCCGAGCCTGTGTGAGATGAATCGAAACATAGCGCTACGCCTTACTTGGAAGTGTCGGCCAGCTTCACGCCCCACAGGCGCGGCTTGGCAACAGGCCAGGAACGATAACCCTCGACACGCTTGCCCATGGCGCCGATGGCCGTGCCGTTGTAGATGACCACCATCGGTACATCCTTGAGCATCAGCGTGTGCAGTTGGTCGAACAGGGGCCGGCGCTTGGCGGGGTCGACTTCGCGCTGGGCCTCACGCAGGATCGCCAGGGCCTGGGGGTTGTCCCAGACTTTGCGCGGTTCCTTGTCTTTGTCGCCGATCACCGATTCGTAGCTTTGCGCGGCGTCGAAACGCCCCGAGTAAGAGAACGCCATCATCTGGTAGCTGCCGGTCTGGTAGCGCTCCAGCTGCGTGCCCCACTCCAGGGTTTCCATCTCGATGTTCACGCCGGCCGCCTGGACCATGGCTTGGCTGAGCAGGCCCAGGTCAAACATCTGCGGGTAGCGCTTGTTGACCAGCATGCGGATTTTTTCGCCGCTGTAACCGGCCTCTTTCAGCAGGCGCCGGGCCTCGTCGAGGTTGTAGGTATAACCCTGGTGCGCGGTGGCGTCGTAGTAAGGGCTGGCGGTGGGAATTACCGAGTTGTTGACCACCGACAAACCGTCGGACAACGCCGCGACCATCTGCGCGTAATCCAGAGACAACGCCACCGCACGGCGGATGCGCACATCCTTGAGCAGCGGGTCGCGGGTCTGGAACAGCAGGCCGCTGATGGTCATGATCGGGCTGACTTGCACTTGCAGATTCTTGACCTGCTTGAGTTGCGCAGCGTCCATCGCCGTGACATCCGGCAGCAGGTCCACGCCACCCGACAGCAACGCGGCCTTGGCCGAGGCCGAATCCGGGATCACTTCAAAGCGCACCTTGTCGACAAACGCCTGCTTGTTGCCGGTGTAGCCGTCTGCCGTGGCCTCGGCGCGTGGGCTGTAGTCCTTGAAGCGATCAAGTTCGACGTACTGGCCCTTCTGCCATTTGCCCAGGGTGAACGGCCCGGTGCCAATCGGTGTACGCCAGCTGCCATCGGCGGCCAGGGAGTCCGGGTGCAGGATGCCGCTGCCGGCACAATCCGGACGGGCCATGGCGGCGAGGAACAAGCCGTTGGCCTGGTCCAGGGTGAACACCACGGTGTTTGCGTCGGGGGCGGCGACATCGACGATCTTGGCCGCACCACGCCCGTCGAACTCCGCCAGGCAACGCCACTGGGTCTTGGGGTCGAGGTAACGCTGCCAGGTCCATTGCACGTCCTTGGCGGTCAGCACCTGGCCATTCTGGAAGTGCACGCCATCGCGCAGGGTGAAGGTGTAGCGCAGGCCATCCGCCGACACGTCGACCGCACTGGCGAGCATCGGCGCGATGCTGGTGTCTTCGCGGTACGCCACCAGGCCTTCGACGATGTGCATCATCACCGCGTCGGTATTGTCGTCGCGGTTGACGCCCGGGTCGGTGCTGCGGATATCACCATTGAGGCCAACGCTGATGACCTTGTCCTGGGCGACGGCCATGGAAAGCGTGCACGCCGAGAGCGCGACGGCCAGTGCCGTCTTTACGTAGTTGTTCACGGGAGAAAGACTCCTTGAAGAAATGTTCCGGTCGTTGGCGTGGGCCAAGGCAGGACCGGCATCAGAATGAGTGAATCCTTGGTTATTGTTATACGGTCTGTTCTGAGTGCAGCGTGCAGCGGTGAATCAGCCCAGGCTGCGCTTGTGGCGCAACACCTTGGCGAAAAAGTCCTGGGCTGCCGGCATGGCCTTGATGCCCTGGTGCGCGACGTTGGGCAACAGGTCGAACTGCACCTGTACGCCAGCGGCTTCAAAGCTGGCCTGCAAACTGGCCAGGCGTTCCGGGCGCGTACGCCCCGCCGTGTTGGCCCCGGCCATGTAGTGTTTGCCGCCTTCGCGGTGGGTGATTTCCCAGGTTTCCAGGTCGGCGTCGCCGACCACCATATGCACCGGCAACTGCTGCAAGGCCGGCAGGTTCAGCGGTTTGCCAAAGCGCGCGGCAAAGTCGCGCACGCCGACCCACCAGTCCTGGTCGGCATCGAGCAAGGTCACCGAGCCCGGCGCACCGATGGAGGCGGCCCAGAGTTTTTCCGGGTGCAGGTAGCAGAAGCGATGGGTGAATTGCCCGCCACCGGAATAACCGAACAGCGCGAACGTATCGAAGCGCCGGCGGTAACGCTCGCCGACGTTGGCGATCATGTCGAGCAGGATCTGGTCGTAGCGGATATCGCCTTCGACCATCTGCTTGTAGCCATCGCCATTGCCATCCCCCAGCACACCGACCGGGAACAGTGGCGACAGGATCACACAATCGTTCCAGCGGCCAAACTCCGCGAAGCCATTGCGGTAGATCTCCATGGCGCGGGTCGAGCCGTGCAGCGACACCACCAGGTCGATGGGCCGGGTGGCGTCTTCGATGGTTTCGGGCACATAGAGGGTGTAGGCAAAACGGCTGTCCTGGGCGTGGGAATACACCGTGGTCGCGCCGAGGTGGTAGACGTTCTTGGCAGCGCGCAGGGCTGCGTCTTCAAGGCTGGTATCTGCATTGCTCATGGGGTTTATTCGCCGAGTCAGTTCGGATTTGAGTATTGGCTGGGCGCTATAAAAAGAAAAACTAATTAAACTTTAGCCTGAGTAAACAAAACCTTTACAATGCAGCCACACCCACGACCACGGGCCTTCCCATGAGCAGCATTCGCTTCTTCAAGACCTTTATCGCCGTCGCCGAGTACGGCAGCTTTGCCGCGGCCGCCGACCGCGTGGCCCTCACCAATGCCGCGGTCGGCCAGCAAATGCGTGCCCTCGAGGAGGAAATGCGCCGCCCGCTGTTCGACCGCAGCCAGCGGCAGATCAAGCTCAGCCGCGACGGCGTGCTGTTGCTGCCCAAGGCCAAGCGCCTGCTAGCGGACTACGAGCAGATGATCGCCGAAGCGCCCGATGGCGAGGCCATGGAGGGTGAAGTGTCGATTGGCGGGATTACCTCGGGCATGGGCCTGCTTGCCAATTGCCTGGTGCAGCTGAAAAAGCTGCACCCGCGCATCTCGGTCAACCTGATGACCGCGCGTTCCGACGAAGTGGTCAACCTGGTCCACGCCGCCAAGCTCGACGCCGCTTTGCTGATCGAGACGGCGCGGCAAAACTTCGACGGCCTGAGCTGGACCCTGCTCTACAACGAACCCATCGTCATGCTCGCGAATGCCACGCAGACCGCCGGGATCAACGACGCGGTGGAGTTGCTGCGCACCCAGCCGTTCATTCGGTATGACCGCTCCACCGCCGTGGGCCGCAAGGTGCAGTCGATCATCAAGAGTGAGTCGGTGGAGCCGCTGGAGATCCTCGAGCTGAACTCGATCATCGGCATTGCCGATCTGGTGCGCCAGCAAGTCGGGGTGGCAATCGTGCCGTTGCTGAAGAACTTTGACTGGCACAAAGACCCCAGCCTGCGCGTCCTGCCGCTGCCGGGCGACTTGGCGGTACGGCGGGTGGGGATTCTGGAGCAAGGCACCAAAAGTGCGATTACCGGGGAGATTCGCAAGCTGCTGATGGCGGCCGTGGCGAAGTGAGGCATGGCGTCAGGCCGTGGTGCTGACCAGCGTGCCCGAAGTATCCCCGCCCTCGGCAGTGACCGCCTGCAACAGCGCCGCCGTAGCGGTTTGCAAGGCAGCCGAGGTCGCGCTCACCTGGGATTGCGCCGCCGCCACTGCCGCGACCTTGGCCTCTTCGCTCTGCTTGCTGGACTGGGCTTTCTGCACCGCTTGCTGCTGTTCTTGCAGTTGCTTTTGCAGTTCTTCGATCTGTTTTTTCAGGGCCTTGACGGTATCGGACTCTTCCGAGGTCGAAGTGGTTGCCGCGCCTGCGCCTGCGCCACCGGCCTTTTTGCTGTCGGTGCCGGCGCTGGTGCTGGAGGCTTCGCTGGTGGCGGTGTCCGTCGCCGTGGTGTCAGTGCTGCTGGCACTGCTTACAGCGGGAGTGGTTGCTGCGCTAGGGGTGCTGGCGATAGTGACGTTCATGGCAAGTTCTCGAGTGCAATTGGCGAACTTTATACTCCGCGTAGCCATCATTACGCCAGCTTCGCCGGGCTAAACTTGGTATCAAAAAAGCTATAATATGCCGCGCTCAGTTACACACCCCAAGGAAGAAACAACAGATGAGCAAGACCGCTTACTGGCTACGTCTTGTGGCCTCGCTCCCGGTATATGTCCTGTCCATCATGATGTGGATTCAAACCCCAAGGACGATTGCCGACGCCGTACGCCTTTGGCGCCGGGGCTATTTGACGTCCTACGAGCATGGCCTGGCGATCGGCCACATTATCGGTGGCGTGCTGGTCGCGGCGGTGGCCTACGGCATCTGGCGCCTGGCGCGCTACCTGCGCACGGGCTACTTCAAGAAGCAGCCCAAACCTGCGCCCACGCCGTGGCCGTGATCAGGGGGCTTTGCTTGACGGTTTTGAGGTAATCATCCCGAAGCAGCGCATCTCCATCTGCTTGCCGTATTTCTCAATGACCGCCATGCGAGCTTCCTTGGTGCTTTCAATCGGGTAGTCCTGGACCTGACGCATAAACACAACGCGTATGCTTTTTTCCATATCAGTGGTGCCGCTCCCCTGCCAAGGCGGTTCGGTGTTTTCCTGGCGCCCCCACATGGCGGCAATGCCGTCAGCCTCCCAAGTGCGGCAGTACTGGCGCTCCTGCACAGTCATGATGATCTTGTCGCCCTCGCTGTGCCACGCCCAGGCGCCGGGACTCGCGAACACGGCGCTCAGCGCCAAGGCAGGGGTGAACAACCTGCGCAGCATAGTGTGATCCCTCACGGCTTGACGACCGAGGCACTTTTCCCCGACTCGATGTCGCGAATGTCGTAGCTCCAGTTCGCCGCGAACAGCGCGCCAATCTTTTGCAAGTTTGCCAGCATCGTCTCATTCCCTTGAAAAAGGCCATGATCCTAGTGGCATTCCTACAGCGGATCAACGCAGGCTTACTGCCACCCTCCCCCCATGACCTTGTACAACGTCACCCGATTGCTCTGTTCAGCCAGGCGCAAGGTGATCAGGTCCTGCTCGGCGCTGTACAGCGAGCGCTGGGAATCCAGGGCCTCCAGGTAGCTTTGCGAACCGGCGCGATAGAGTGCATCGGACAGCTCGAAACTTTTCTGGCTGGCATCGGTAAACGCCTGCTGCGCGGCGAGGCGCTGGTCAAGGGTGCTGCGCACTGCCAGCGCATCGGCGACTTCCT
Source organism: Pseudomonas sp. Marseille-Q1929 (assembly GCF_017316265.1). Classification (NCBI taxonomy): domain Bacteria; kingdom Pseudomonadati; phylum Pseudomonadota; class Gammaproteobacteria; order Pseudomonadales; family Pseudomonadaceae; genus Pseudomonas; species Pseudomonas sp. Marseille-Q1929. The sequence goes on along the minus strand of NZ_JAFLWU010000012.1, from coordinate 124,122 downwards.
TGAACGCGGTTTGCAGAGTTTGTTGATAGGTCTGCACCTGGATCTCCTTCTCGACCTTGGCCGCATCCAGCGTGGCGCGGTTACTGCCGGCATCGAAAATCGGCAGGCTGATGCTCGGCGCAAACGTCCAGGCGCCACTGCCAGCCTTGAACAACCCGGACAAGGCCGAACTGGCAGAACCCGCATTGGCCGTCAGGCTGATGGTGGGGAAAAACGCCGCCCGCGCTGCACCAATGTCGATATTCGCCGATTGCAGGCTGTGTTCCGCCGCCAGCACATCCGGCCGACGCTGCAACAGGCTCGACGGCAATTCACCCGGTACTTGCACCAGAGCAGCGGCAGACTCCAGGTGCGTGCCCGGCAGCAGCGCGTCGGGAATATCGCTGCCGACCAACAGGCGCAACGCGTTGCGGTCCTGCAGGATCTGGCTCTGATACTCCGCGACGTCGCCGCGTGCCGACTCGACGGTGGTTTGCGCCTGGGCCACCGCCAGTGCGGCAGAACCGCCGAGGGCGTGGCTGCGCTGGGTCAGCTCAAAGGTGGCCTGCTGGCTGGTCAAGGTGTCCTGGGCCAGTTGCAAACGCTCGTTGTCTGCCGCAAGGGTCAACCAGGCCGTCGCCACTTCGGCGACCAGGCTGATCTGCGTGCTGCGCCGGGTTTCGGTCAGCGCCAGATAGGCTTGCAGGGCTTCATCCTGCAGGTTCTGCACGCGGCCAAACACATCCACTTCATAACTGCTCAGGCCCAATTGCGCGCTGTAGTCATGGCTGGTCGAGGCCATACCGCTGCTCGACAGCGACCCCGGCGTGCGGCTGTGGGTGCCGCTCACGCCCGCATCGATACTCGGCAACGCCGCCGCACGCTGGATGCGGTATTGCGCCTGGGCCTTTTCGATATTCAGGCTGGCCAGCCGCAGATCGCGGTTGTTGGCCAACGCCAGGGTCTGCAATTGAGCCAAACGGCTGTCGGTAAAGAACTGCTGCCATTGGATATCCGCCGCGACATCACCGTTGACGCCGGCTTGCCACTGCACGGGGATCGGTGCTTCGGGCCGCTCGTACTGCGGCGCCAGATTGACGCAACCACTCAGCGCCAGGGCGGCCAGCAAGGGCCAGTGAAACTTGATCATGCGTCACCTGTAGAGGCAGATGGAGTGGACACGCGACCGAAACGGCGGCGGATCATCACGAAGAACAGCGGGACAAAAAAGATCCCCAACAGCGTGGCGCTGAACATGCCGCCCAACACGCCCGTGCCGATGGCCTGCCGCCCAGCGGAACCGGCACCGCTGCTCAAGGCCAGGGGCAGCACGCCGAACATAAACGCCAGGGACGTCATCAGGATCGGTCGCAGGCGTTGGCGCACGGCCATCAACGTCGCCTCGCGCAGACTTGCGCCCTGCTCTTGCAGGTGCTTGGCAAACTCGACGATCAGGATCGCGTTCTTCGCCGACAGGCCCACGGTGGTCAACAGCCCGACCTGGAAGTACACGTCATTGCTCAAGCCGCCGACTTTGGTCGCCAACACCGCGCCGACCACCCCCAGCGGCACCACCAGGATCACCGAAAACGGCACTGACCAACTCTCGTACAACGCCGCCAGGCAGAGGAATACAAACAGCACCGAGACCGCGTACAGCAACGGCGCCTGTGAACCGGACAACCGCAGCTGGTACGACTGCCCGGTCCACTCATAACCAATGCCTGCCGGCAGTTGCTTGACGATGGCTTCTACCGCGTCCATCGCCGCGCCGGAACTCACGCCCGGCGCCGGGTCGCCCACCACTTCCAGGGACGCACTGCCGTTGTAGCGCTCCAACAGTGGCGAGCCGTAGCTCCACGCGCTGCTGGCGAAGGACGAAAACGGCACCATCTCGCCCAGGCTGTTGCGCACGAACCAGTGGCTCAGGTCCGCCGCCTGCATGCGCGATTCGGCGGCGCCCTGCACATACACCTTCTTCACCCGGCCCTGGTTGAGGAAGTCATTCACATAACTGCCGCCCAACGCCGTGGACAAGGTGCTGTTGATATCGCTGGTGCTCAGGCTCAAGGCCCCGGCCTTGCGGTCGTCGATGCTCACCTTGAGCTGCGGCGTGTCGTCCAGGCCGTTGCTGCGCACGCCGAGCAAGCGCGGATCTTGCTTGGCCAACTCGATAAATTGCTCGCGTGCCGCCACCAACGCATCGTGGCCAAGGCCGCCGAGGTCTTTGAGCTGCAAATCGAACCCCGAACTCTGGCCCAGGCCGCGCACCGCGGGTGGCTGCATGACGAACACGTCGGCATCACCAATGCTTTGCAACGCCAGCGTCGCCCGCTGAGCAATCAAGGCCGCATCCTGGCCGCTCGCCGAGCGCTCGCTCCAGTCCTTGAGGCGGATAAACGCGCGCGCGGTGTTCTGGCTGTTGCCGCCCATGCCCAGGCCGGTGATGCTGATCATCGCCTCGACTTCCGGCTGCTTGAGCAGGTAGTCCTCGAACTGCGTCATCACCGCCTGGGTGCGGCTGTCGGTGGCGCCCACCGGCAATTGGATTTGCGCCATCAGGATGCCCTGGTCTTCATCCGGCAGGAACGAAGTGGACAGGCTCGCGTACCCCGCCGCCATCGCCGCCACCACCAGCCCATAGATCAACAGGCTGCGGCGCCCGCGTTGCAACACGCCGCCCACCAGGCGTTCATAGGCAAGGGAACTGCGCTCGAAGCTGCGGTTGAACCAGCCGAAAAAACCGCCCTGGGCATGGCTGGGTTTCAGCAGCGTGGCGCACAACGCTGGCGTGAGGGTCATCGCCACCAGCACCGACAGCACCATGGCCGAGACAATGGTCACGGAAAACTGTCGGTAGATGATCCCGGTCGAGCCGCCAAAAAACGCCATGGGGATAAACACCGCGCTCAGCACCAATGCGATACCGACCAAGGCGCTGGTGATCTCCGCCATCGACTTGCGCGTGGCCTCCAGGGGCGACAGCCCTTCTTCGCTCATCACCCGCTCGACGTTTTCCACCACCACGATCGCATCGTCCACCAACAGGCCGATGGCCAAGACCATGGCGAACATGGTCAGGGTGTTGATCGAGTAGCCAAACAGCGCGAGCACGCCAAAGGTGCCAAGCAGTACCACCGGCACGGTAATCGCCGGGATCAGCGTGGCGCGAAAGTTCTGCAGGAACAGGAACATGATCAGCACCACCAGCACGATGGCCTCACCGAGGGACTTGACCACTTCCTCGATAGACAGGCTCACGAACGGCGTGGTGTCGTAGGCGATCACGTTTTTCAGTTGCATTTCAGTGGGGTAGAACGGCTCCAGCTCCGCCAGCTTGGCCTTGACCGCCTCGCCCACGCTCAGTGCATTCGCACCCGCTGCCAGTTGCACGCCCATGGCCGCCGCTGGCTTGCCGTTGAGCGCCGAGTTGACGTCATAGCTTTCGCTGCCCAGTTCCACCGTGGCCACATCGCCCAGCAGGACCACCGCGCCGTCGCTGCTGGACTTGACCACCACATTGCGAAATTCCTCGGCAGTTTGCAGCTTGCTGCGCGCGGTGATGGTGGCGTTGAGTTGCTGGCCTTTGACCGCCGGTAACGCGCCGAGCTGACCGGCCGATACTTCGGTATTTTGCGCTTCAAGGGCGCTGCTCACGTCAGACGGCATCAGCGCGTACTTTTCCAACAGCGCCGGGTCCAACCAGATGCGCATGGCGTAGCCCGAGCCGAGGGTTTGCACCTCGCCCACGCCGTCGAGGCGGCTGATGGAATCAAGCAAGGTGCTGGAGATGTAATCGCCGATCTGCGTGCCGGTGACGCTGGGATTGTCCGAGGCCAGCGCGGCGATCATCAGGAAGTCCGAGCCGCCCTTGGTCACCGTCAAGCCTTCGCTTTGCACCGACTGCGGCAACCGTGACTCGGCCTGTTGCAGCTTGTTCTGCACCTGCATTTGCGCCACATCCGGGTCGGTGCCGGCGCCAAAGGTCAGGTTGATGCTGGCGCTGCCCGCCGAGCTGCTGGAGGACGACATATAAGTCAGGTTGTCGAGGCCGGTGAGCGCCTGCTCGATGACCTGGGTCACCGAGTCTTCGACGGTCTTGGCCGACGCGCCGGTGTAGGTCGCGGAGATGCGCACCGTCGGCGGCGCGATGTCCGGGTACTGCTCCAGCGGCAACTGGCTGATGGACAGCGCACCGCCGAGCATGATCACGATGGCAATCACCCAGGCAAAAATCGGTCGATCAATAAAAAAACGCGCCATGCTCAACCCTCCTGCGCCAGTGCGCCGGCAACAGCGGCCTTGGTTTGCACCACGGCGCCGACGCGGACTTTTTGCCCGCCTTCGACGATCACCTGGTCACCGGCCTGCAACCCGGCCGTCACCCACCATTGATTGCCCACGGCACGGTCAACCGTCAGCACCCGTTGCTCGACCTTGCCATCCACCACCAGTAATACCGAGGTCACGCCGCTGGCGCTGCGGGTCACCGCCTGTTGTGGGATGAGGATCGCCTGTTCGTCGCGGGCCTGTTCCAGCACACCGCGCACGTACATGCCCGGCAACAGCAAGTGTTCGGGGTTGGCGAACACTGCACGCAAGGTCACGGTGCCGGTGCTCTGGTTGACGCTGACGCCGCTGAAGGTCAGGCGGCCTTCGTGGTTGTAGGTGCTGCCATCATCCAGCTTGAGGCTGATGCGCGCTTCGCCGTTGGCGTTGGCCTGCAACACGCCGCTGGCCAGGTCGCGCTTGAGGCCGAGCAGTTCGGTGGTCGACTGCACGACATCGACGTACAGCGGGTCGAGTTGCTGCACGGTGGTCAGCGCGGTGTCCTGGTTGGCCACGACCAATGCGCCAGGGGTCACGGTGGAGGTTTCGATGCGCCCGCCCACCGGCGAGCTGATGCGCGTGTAACCGAGGTTGATGCGCGCGGTGGCCACGTCGGCCTCGGCCACTTGTACGTCGGCGGTAGCGGTCAGCAGCGTGGCTTGGGAGTCTTCGTGGGTTTGCTGGCTGATGGCGTCAATCTTCACCAGCTGCGCGTTGCGTGTGGCGGTGGTTTGCGCCGACTTGAGGGTGGCGCGCGCCTTGCTCAAGGTGGCCTCGGCCTGGGCCAGCGCCGTCTTGTAGGGCGCCGCGTCCAGCTGATACAGCGCTTGCCCGGCCTTGACCTCGGCGCCTTCGACAAACAGGCGCTGCTGCACGATGCCGCCGACCTGCGGGCGGATCTCGGCGACCATAAAGGCCTGGGTGCGCCCGGCCAGTTCGGTGGTCAGCACTTGGGCTTTCGGTTGTACGGTAAGCACCGTGACCTCTGGTGCGACAGCCTGTGGCGTCGGGTCGCCGGCCGAACAGCCACCGAGCACGGCAAGAATAATCAGGGAAAGGACAACGGCGGCGGTTACCAGGTATTTGGCGAAGAATTTGCTGCTCATATGTGCCTCTGCAAGACGGGGTGGCGCAAGCCTTACCCTTATGCTGCGAGGCAAATGTGCAGGAAAATTGAAGATTGCCCGCCCGGGTTGAATCTTTCGCGCCTGGGGGCCTAAATGGGCGGGTGTCTTTTTATCGACGGCCCTGTGTGCATGAAGCTGAGTATCTCCACCAAGTTGTTTATTGCCGTGCTGGCCGGTGTGTTGCTGGTCATCCTGAGCATGGGCGTGGCCACCAGTTGGAGTTTTGGCCGGGGCTTTCTTGGCTATATCAATGAACAGGCGCTGGAGCGCATGGCCCCGGTGGTACCGCGCCTGGCGGCCGCCTACGAGCGTGAGGGCGGTTGGGAGTTCTTTCGCAACCAACCGGACCGCTGGTTTGAAGTGATGCGCCCCGAGCCGGGTGAAAAGCAGGCGGTGCGCGACTTGAAGACGCCGCAGATCTCCGACCTGACCGGCGCCCTGTTCCGCATCGCCCTGCTGGATAAAGACAAAAAACGCGTGACCGGCTACCCCGCCATTGGCGACGACGCCCTGGCCCTGCCGATTGTGGTGGCCGGTGTAACCGTCGGCTGGCTCGCCGTGACGCCGTTCCAGAGCGTGACTGAAGCCGGCGGCGAGCGTTTCCAGCAATACCAGTTGCGTACCAGCCTGGTGATGGGCGTGTTCTCGCTGCTGATGGCCATGCTAATTGCCTGGTGGATCGCCCGCACGTTGCTGGAGCCGGTCAAGCGCGTGGCCGCCGCCACCCACCGCCTGGCGAGCGGTGACTACAGTAGCCGCGTGGCCGTGGCGTCCAACGATGAAGTCGGCCAATTGGCCCGCGACTTCAACCAGTTGGCCTACACCCTGGAGCGCAACGAACAGATGCGCCGCGAGTTCATGGCCGATGTCTCCCACGAGCTGCGCACGCCGCTGTCGGTGCTGCGGGGCGAGTTGGAGGCGATTGAAGACGGCGTGCGCAGCCTGGACCAGAACGCGATGAAATCGCTGCAAGGCGAAGTCAGCATGCTGAGCAAATTGGTGGATGACCTGTATGAGCTGTCGCTGGCGGACGTCGGCGCCCTGACCTATCGCAAGGCGCCGTGCGGGCTGAACGGGTTGCTGGAACACAGCGTGGCGATGTTCCAGGAGCGCCTCAATGCCCGGCGGTTACGCGTGGAGTTGGAGCTGCCGAGCCAGCCGCTGGAGTTGGTCGCGGACGCTGATCGCTTGCAGCAGTTGTTCTCCAACCTGCTGGAGAACGCCGTGCGCTACACCGACCCAGGCGGCGTGGTGCGGATCAGCGCCGCTGTAGAGCGCGATGAGTTGCGCATCGAATTCATGGACTCCGGCCCCGGCGTCTCGGCCAATCAGCTGCCCCGCCTGTTCGAGCGTTTCTACCGGGGCGAATCCTCGCGCAACCGCGAAAGCGGCGGCGCCGGGTTGGGATTGGCGATCTGTCGCAGCATCGCCCTCGCCCACGGCGGCAGCCTCAGCGCCGACCACTCGCCGCTGGGCGGCCTGTGGCTGACCCTGCGCCTGCCCCGCAGCGTATAAGCCATGGACATACTGATCGTCGAAGACGAACCCAAACTCGCCGCCCTGATGCAGGACTACCTGAACGCCGCCGGCTACACCACGCAGTGCCTGGACAACGGCCTGCACGTGGTGCCCGCCGTGCGCGCCCACGCGCCCAAGCTGATCCTGCTCGACCTGATGCTGCCCGGCCGCGACGGCATCCAACTGTGCCAGGACCTGCGGGGGGTCAGCGCCGTTCCGATCATCATGATCACCGCTCGCGTGGAAGAAGTGGACCGCCTGCTCGGCCTGGAACTGGGGGCCGACGACTACATCTGCAAGCCCTTCAGCCCACGGGAGGTGGTGGCCAGGGTCAAGGCGATCCTGCGCCGTGGCCCGCAACTGCTGACCAGTACCGCACCGCGCTTGGTGATCGACGAAGCGCACTACCTGGCAACCCTCGACGGCGTGGCGCTGGACCTGACGCCGTTGGAACTGCGCTTGCTCAACACCTTCGCCCGTGCGCCGGGCCGGGTGTTCTCCCGCGATCAGTTGCTGGACAAGATTTACTCCGACCACCGCGTGGTGACCGACCGCACGGTGGACAGCCATATCCGCAACCTGCGGCGCAAGCTGGAGCAGGTGTGCCCGGGGGAAACGCCGATTGAGTCGTTGTATGGCGTGGGGTATCGCTTCCAACTCTAGGAACACCCCCAATTCAACTGTGGAACCAGGCCTCTGTGGGAGCTGGCTTGCCTGCGATAGCATCACCTCGGTGCACCTGATGTACGGAGGTGTCTGCATCGCAGGCAAGCCAGCTCCCACAGTTGAACGTGTTCAATCACAGCATCGGGGTGGTGCTGACTACCCGTAATGCCAAGCCTTCGTACGCATCCAGAGTGATGGTGAATTCCCCCTCTGCCGTCAGGTCGCCTTCAACCCGCTCATTGATAATGTCCACCACCGGCCCCGGCGCAATGTCGGGCAAGTGCAGGGTTTCGGTAATCGGCGTGGCGCCAAAGTTCAGCGCGGTGATTTGCGTGCCCTTCCCCGCTGGCAGTTCGTGAACCATGATCAGCAGCCCGGGATTCTGCACATCCGGCACGAGGACCTGGCGGCTCGCCGCAATATCATAGGCACGGCGCACCGCGAGGATTTTTTGCAGCTGCGAGGCAAAGGACTGCGGGTCCAGCAGTTGGCTGTTGAGGCTGCCATACAGGCTTTGCGCGCGCGGCATCTGCCCGGCGGACAGTTCGGCCTCGGGGTTGAGGTCCACCAAATCATAGGCGCCGCGATGAATCCAGCGCGTGTCACCATCGCCCATCAAATGCGCCACGCTATCCGCCGCCAAAGGCAGCGCGCCCACCAGGTCCCAGCCCGACAAGGCAAACACCCCCGGCTGCATGGCGTTGTACATCACCAACAACAGGTGGATCTGGCGGATCTGCTGGATATCCGCCGACGTGATCGCCGCCAGGTCACGAATGCCCAACGCCGCCGTGATGATGCTGGCCGTGGTGCAGGCCACGCCGTTGGTGACGAACTTGAGGTTATACGGCGCCTGCTCGCCCGCCAGGCGTTCGTACATCTGCTCGCGGATGTGCTCGCGCAGGCTGTTGCCGGGAAAGGTCTGGCCCTGGTACTGATAGCTGTCATGGGCGTGCAGGGTCCAGAAGTGCACCAGTTCCAGGGTCAGCTCGTCGTGATTTTGCAGGGCATGGATCAACGAACCGGGGTCGATGCCCAGGCTGTGCATCTGGCGCAGCATCAAGCGCAGGAATTCGGTGTCGCCCATCAGCAAGGCATGCTGGTACGCCGGGCGCGTGATGAAGTCGTAGGACAGGTCCGCGCCGCCGTGGGACATTGCGGCGATGTCGTCCACGGTCAGGTTCAACTCCTGGAAGCTGAAGCCACCCGCCTTGCGAATCGCCCCACCCAGCAGTTGGTTGCCGGTGATCGACAGCGGGTGGCTTTCCGACCAGGCCGTGCCGTCCAGCTTGCGTTCCACGCCGAGGAAGCCGTTGGCATCCAGGCGCAGGATCTTCGCGCCCATCACATCGATGGCGTGCAAGGCGTCGCCGATGATCATCTGCTGCGCGGCGAAGCTGGGGTCTAGCCAGTTCAGTGACGGCTGACCGGCCTTGAAGTAATGCAGGTACACCCAGCGGCGCGGCTTGCCGTCCACGCCGAGGACGACCGGCGTGGCGCTCCAGTCGGTTTCCTTGACGCCGGGCTCGAAGAAGATCACCCGCTGCAACTGGCCGACGATGTAGTGCTTGTCACGCAGGGCATCGACCTGCAGCGGACTTAGGTTGCGTGCGTCATCGCCCTCGGCGACGTCGGGCAGCAGCGGCCAGTCTTCTTCGCGGATCTCCACCATGTGGTACAGGCCGGGATAGTCCTCGTAGGCCATCTCGGCCAGGCGGAAGTCCGCGCCCTTGCCGGTGTGGGACGGGATCACATCGTCGATGATCACCGCATTGTGTGCGGCGGCCATGCGCGTCAACGCCTGCAACTGCGCCTCGGTGCCCAGTTGCGGGTCGATGTCGAAGCTGATGCGGTCGAAATTGCCGTCGATGGTCGGCGTGTGCTGGGTGCCGCTGAGGCCACCGGACTTTTTCAGCGGGCCGTTATGGATGCCCTGGATGCCGATCTTCGACAAGGCCTGCCACAGGCTTTCATCGCCAAGGGCTTCCAGCACCGTACCGCCGTCACGGGTGACAATCGACGCCGGGTAGGCGGTGAACCACACCGACGACAGCGCCGTCGCATCCCGTGGCCGGGTCTGGGCATAGGGTTGCTGCCACAGGCGCCCTTGCCCGGAATAGAGCCTGGCCCGCTGGCGTGCCGCGTGCAGCATCGACTGTTGCACCAGCCAGTTCACATGATCGTTGTCCGCCGCCGTCATAAGCCCGATACCTGTCTTGGAGAAACGTTGCGTGTAGACATATGAGGGGTGTGGGGGCGAATCGTTGCATTGGGGTGAGGGCCTGGAAGTGGGATATCGCCTGGGCCGCCGCCATCGCAGGCAAGCCAGCTCCCACATTTTGACCGTGTTCGCAGCCCCCTGTGGGAGCTGGCTTGCCTGCGATAGCGGTGGTACTGCCAACCACCCGACTACTTGACCAGCCGCTTCTCTTTGGAAGGCCGATACCCAAAGTACGAGCTATAGCACTTGCTGAAATGACTCGGCGACACAAACCCGCACGCCACCAGCACTTCCACCTGGGACAGTTCGGTGTGCTGCAACAACCGCCGTGCTTCAGTCACACGCAATTCCATGTAGTAGCGCTGCGGCGTGGTGCCCAGTTGCTCCTTGAACAACCGCTCAAGCTGACGGCGAGAGCGCCCGGCATAAACGGCCAATTGGTCCAGTTCCAGGGGTTCTTCGAGGTTGGCATCCATCAACTTGACCACTTCGCGCAACGGCGCGCTGACGCTGACGTTTTCCGTCGGCTTGATACGCCGGTAGCGCGATTCTTCGAACGCCAGGATGTCTTCGATACCCTCCACCAGGGCTTTGCCGTGCAAGCTTTTGATCCAGTCCAGGGCCATATGAAACGCCCCCGATGGGCTGGACGCCGTGAGACGGTCGCGATCGATCACAAAGGGTTCGCTGGTGACGTGGGCCGCTTTGGACACCTCTGCCAAGGCCGGGCGATGTTCCGGGTGGATCGCGCAGTGATAGCCCTGCAACAAGCCGGCACGGCCGAGGAACCACGAGCCATTCCACAGCCCCGCAAGACCCACGCCTTGTTCGGCGGCAACCCGCAGGAGTTGCACAAAGTCGTCACCAGCCTTGAGTTCGGTGCGAAAGCCCCCGCAAATCACCAGCAATTCCAGCTCGTGCAACGCCGCAACGTCCAGGCGCGCGTCCGGGCGGATCACCAGGCCGAGGTCGCTGATGACTTCGCCATCGCCCCAGCCAAAGGTGCGCGTGGCAAACAGATCCGGGCGCAGCAGGTTGGCGGTGACCAGGGTGTCGAGGGTCTGGGTGAATGCGGGCAGGGAGAAGTGTTCGAGCAGCACAAAGCCGACACGGGTGACCGGCGACGGCTGTTGTGGGTTGTCATTCAGGTAGCGCAGGTTCTTGCCTTTCATGCCACCGCTGAACTGGCGTCTTTCCATCGAGGGGTTGCCCACTTTATTGTTGTTGGTGCAGTGGGCGCCATCTTAGAGGATTGGCGCACCAAATCGGCGAAATCGCGGCATCCAATGATCGAGGATCTGCGCGGACGCCAGGATATGGTGCGCGCGACCGATCAGCAATCGGCGCGGTACGAAGCCGATGTAGCGCGAATCGGCGCTGTTGTCACGGTTGTCGCCGAGCATGAAGTAGCTGTCGGCGGGCACGACCAGCGGGCCGAAGTCGCGGCGCGCGCGCACCTGGGGCATGAACTGCACCGTGCGCTGGCTGTTGCTCGCCAGCTCGGTAAGCTTGATTCCGGCGATGGACTGATCAGGCGAAATGCGCTCGCTGATGGCCTGCGCATCGAGGTAGGTGGCCGGCACGCCGTTGATCCACAGCACCTCGTTTTTCATTTGCAGGGTGTCGCCAGGAATGCCGACGATGCGCTTGATCAGGCGCACGCCGTCCTTGGGCGAGGTGAAGGTGACCACGTCGCCGCGTTGCGGGTTTTCCAACGCGAATACCGAGATGTCGGTCAGCGGCAGCTTGAGGTCGTAGGCGACGCGATTGACCAGCACCACATCGCCCTCCACCAGCGTCGGGCGCATCGAGCCGGAGGGGATGGGGTTCCAATCGGCCAGGGAGGTGCGGAAAATGCCGAAGCACAGCCAGAAAATAATGGCGTAACGGTATTTGCTCAACAGACGTCGCATACATCCTCGCACTGGCACGGTAACGGTCACTCTCGAGCGTAAAGATTACAGGTTGGCGGGCGCATAAACACCGGGATGTGGGCTGAGCTTGAAAAATCCGCCACCCTGCACAGGCTGAACCCAGGCGCCTGAACGCGCATCTGATACGGTTTTTTCTTTAGCATCTGCCTCTGTATCGAAAACTGCCCCGGGCGGACAATACGCCCACTCCCGACACCCTTGTCGAGTGCACCAGGACACTTCCTGGCGCCCCCTTCCCTTCGGAGGCCTTATGACCAAGATGGCAATTTTCCTGTTCGGCTTTTTAGTGCTGACCATCGGCATCGGCCTGCTGGCGACCATCTCGCCGGTGTAACGCCGTCAGCTGGCAAACAGCATCGGGTACAACGACAGCACCAGCAAGCCCGCCATTGACCCGTTGAACACCCGCAACCAGCGCGGCTCGCGCAACACATTGCGCAGGCCGCTGCCACAGACCACCCAGACACACACGCTGGGCAGGTTGACCACGGCAAACACCAAGGCGATCACCAGCACGTTGGTGACATACCCCTCGGCCGGCGTATAGGTAGTGATTGCCCCCAGCGCCATGATCCACGCCTTGGGATTGACCCACTGAAACGCCGCCGCGCCGAGGAACGTCATCGGCTTGCCATGCGCATCACTGCTCTCGGACATGCCGGCGGACGTCGCAATCTTCCACGCCAGGTACAGCAGGTACGCCGCGCCCACATAACGCAACAGCGTGTAGGCCCACGGGAACACCTTGAATACCTCGCCCAACCCCAGGCCCACCGCAACCACCAACAGCATAAAACCGATGCTGATCCCCAGCGCATGAGGCATCGAGCGACGAAACCCAAAGTTCACCCCCGACGCCAGCAGCATGGTGTTATTGGGCCCCGGGGTGATCGAAGACACGAAAGCGAACAGCACAAAGGCTGAGAGCAGGCTGGTAGACATGAACATGGCGCAGCATCCAGACGGTGGTGACAGGTCTGTGACAGTAGAGGTTTAGCGGGCCGAACGCCCCGTACAGCTAGGGGTGGATCGGGGAATACACTTTCGCCGCACAAAAAAAGGAGCAAACCGCAACGGTTTGCTCCCGGGATGCACTACTTAGCGCTGGCCACCGCCACCGCCTGGACCACCACCGTGGCCACCGCCTTGTCCGTGCCCACCACCACCACCACCACCACCACCACCACCACCTGGTGGTGGCATGAACATCCAGCAACCCGATAGGGTGGACAACAGCGCGACCACGACGGCCGCCTTGGTCAGGTAATTCAACTTCATGAAAACACTCTCTGCTTGGCAATATTTGTTTCGCGAGAGATAGGACAAGCGAAAGCCGACTGCGTCACGGCTATCGTGTAACGTGTTGGTAGGCTTTGTATTTTTAAACTTACAACGCGCTGCGAACGAAGCGTTTGCATCCAGCGCTATCGGAGTTTGAAACATGATGATCGTTCGATGCATCACCTTGGCTGCCCTGCTCGGCTTATCGCCCCTAACGATGGCTGAGCCCGCTATTGCAGTGGGCTTTTCACCGGAAGGCTCGGCGCGGGCCTTGGTCCTGGAGACCATCGGCAGTGCGCGGCACAGCATCCAGATGCTTGCCTACGCCTTTCAAGCGCCCGACATCACGCGGGCGTTGGTCGAGGCGCAAAAGCGTGGGGTGAAGGTGCGTGTGGTCATCGACAAGAAGCGCAACCTTGGCAAGGCCAGTACCACGGCCATGGACTTTGTCAGCCGCAATGGGGTGGAACTGCGTACCAGTGACCACTTTCACCTGCAGCATGACAAGGTGATTATTGTTGATGGCAGCACGGTGCAAACGGGGTCATTTAATTATGCGACGTCTGCGGAGACGGCGAATTCGGAGAATGTGCTGGTGATCAAGGGGACGCCGGAGGTGGCGCGCCGGTATGTTGATCATTGGCAGTCGCGGTGGGAGCTTGGAGTGGGTTATACGGCTCGGTGAGGTACGTTTCAGGGCGATAAAAAACTCCGTGGACGTTGGTCTACGGGGTTTTCAAGAGTGGGGGCCGAGGTTGGAATCGAGGCGGCGTAGGGGGATTTACGATCTATGAATAAAACCGAGCAACCTAATTAGTTAGAGCAAAAACCTTTCCAGATTTATGATTTATCAAGACGGCTAGAGGCTTCCTTCATGCGGCATTGATTTGTCATTGCGTAACTGATTTTCGCTGCAATCTTGGCTGGCTAGCATCGCCGCAGTCGTTTCATCCACGTCTTTCTAACCCTCCACAACAGATAGCTATCGGCCAAAAGCGAACAGTGATCCCGCTAAATAAAACTGTCCGCTTTTCTGTTAGAGGCACAGTTCAACCCTTACTTAAAAGCCGGTGAAGTGCATACCATCAGTTTTGATGGCAAGAACTCCAAGGCGACTCACATTTGAATCAGAAGAAAAAAATGGGGCTCACGATACGGCTAATGGGCAGGTAAATAACGGTTAAATAGCGTGGCGAAATCTATATCTTCGAGCTCCCGCCCAATGAAATAGCCTTTATCCCGAGCGAGATTAAGCGCTGCCCCCCCTGGGGCGGCAACAGGCAGAATAAAAGCCTTAGGGTTGAGCCGCCTTAACATATCGTATTCGACCTCAACACCTTCCATCCCGCCAATGAAAACTGCACCGACAAGATCTTCCCTAGAGAGCATCTGCTCGCGCATCAGTTGCAAGCTACCTTGGATATCCTCGAGAACGGGATCGGTATAAATTACGTTGCCAAACCGTTGGTTCTCTTCCGGATAACGACCTTCGAAAAAGCGGCTTTGATACAGGATCACAGAGCTTGCGTAATCAACCCCGAGATCTTCGCAGATGCTCCAAATCATTGGGGTAATTGCAGGATGGCCGCCCCATACAATCTTGTGACGGCGAACGGTAGCGATAGCCAATTCACGAACGGCACACTGGATTAGAAACGGGTCAGCGGTCTCGTAGTACGTCCCTCGCCCGTTCACGGGGATGCTTGCAGAGAGGAAAATTGCCCCCATTTCTACGCCCTCCAGTCTGCAAATTGCCAGCCAGCCTCGCAAGCCTTAACCCAGTGCGTCGCTTGGATGTATTGGCCCAGCCAGTCCAAGTGACTCAGCCATTGGGGATGCAGACCTATATGGTCATAGAGTATGGCCACAGATTCGTCAGGAGAGCTCATTGAAGCTTCGTGCATTGTTGTCGAGGTCGGCACGCCCACCGTTGGGTAAACCACAACCATCCGGTCGTCGGGAAGACGTACTCGAATCCCGCGGCCGGTGCCCATGCCAATCACTTCGCCACCTATGGCCTCAATGCCTATTCGCAGATTGCTTACCAAGTTGACGGTTCGCACCGCATGGCTCTTGCTGCGAACTTCTTCAAGCTGAAGACAGATCCGGTCAATCGCGGGGTCACTAATCCGTCCAGATATGACATCTATTTCACTCGCATCAAGTTCAGCGAGGCTTGCAGTTGCCAAGCGCGCGTTCCGCTGGGCCTCAGGCCACCCTACTCGAAGAACACTAATGCCCTTGGCAAGCGCCCTTCCGAACTCGGCTGCCGTCCATCGACTGTTGAAGTAGTCAGGCGTGTCGAGCATCAACAGCACGTCAGAGTCGCAAAGCCGATGCCACAGCATGGCCTGAAAATCTTCTGCCGGCGCGATGCTATGCGTATCCAGGAAAACGTCGAAATGCCTGGCAGAGAGCGCCTCGAACATCTGCATGGCTGTCTGCCTGGCCTCGTCTCGTCGATAACTGACAAAGACCCGACGTTGCTTCGGAAGCAGGCCCGCACATTCTAAAAGCGCAGTGGCGATACGTTTCACCCCACCATTGGCGTAAGACAAACAATTCAATGGGTGCAGAATTTCCGGGATTTCCGTCGCAACTCGATCTAGGTCAGACACGACCGGGACAACAGGAACGCCACCTCGCAGCAAGCTTGGTAGGCTGGGGTGATCCGCACCTACTCCGCCAAAAAAAACAACGGCAGCCGATCGTTGCTGATGAGGAGTAAAAGCAGCAGGAACTATCTCCAAGCTGATATCTTGGCCCAACCTCAAGCCGAACATGGAAACCGCATCTGCTACGGTGGTTTCAAGCTCAAAGATTTGTGCGGCCGTGGGCGCCCCCAAGACAGCTAGCTGATAGATGAATGACATGACAGCCTCACTATCGGAGTTGATTAAGCGCCAATAATCAAATAGACGCCGAGAGACTATCCCCCGAGCGCCCGCGCCTACTCAGAACCGCTCCCACGCATCAACATGTTGGCCGCCAAAGAATCTGGAGCGCACCTCCGCAAAGTGTTCTTTGCCAGCCTCATTGCCACGTTGCGCCATATCCTGGATAGCCTCGGCGTCATCCATTTTGATTTC
Source organism: Pseudomonas sp. Marseille-Q1929 (assembly GCF_017316265.1). Lineage (NCBI taxonomy): Bacteria > Pseudomonadati > Pseudomonadota > Gammaproteobacteria > Pseudomonadales > Pseudomonadaceae > Pseudomonas > Pseudomonas sp. Marseille-Q1929. The sequence goes on along the minus strand of NZ_JAFLWU010000012.1, from coordinate 107,978 downwards.
GACAGGGGTCTGCTGGTTAACGCGCACGTGACGTGTCGGACCGAGGAAGCTCTCTGCGAGTACCAGAGCACCATGCTCTTGGGCGGCGAAAAAAAGATCGACACTGTGTGGTGCCCAACCTGCCTTGCCCTTTCCGAGCTGATCGGTGAAGTCGCTTTCGCTACTGAGCGTGCCGATGCTCAGTACATCAATCCTATCTAGAGGGATTTTCAAGTATCGAACCGCTTCCGCCAGAGCCGGGAGGATGGGGTTATTGGCCCAGACGCCTCCATCTAGGAACGTCTCCAGTGCGATAGGCCCGTCGAAGGCAACTTCATCGAAATAGGTAGGTGCAGCGGATGAAGCCAATGCGGCATCGACGGCTGAAACATCTCGATAAGCGGTGCGATCTGGGCTATGCGGGGTGACGATCGCCTCTGCTTGACCTTGCTTAGCCCGAACAGTGGGAATCACCAGACGGCAGCGAGAATCCACAGCCAACGTTTTGTTCCCGTACACCTCAGTCAACAGGTCGCGAAGTGTGGCTGAGTCATGCTTGGATTTGAGCCAGTGCCGCAGTTTCCGATCCTTCGGAAAAATCTGCGGCCCCTTTTTCTCGTAAAACTCAAGGATTTCACGCGGTTTCAGGCCCATGGCGAGCCCAATAGCAAGAATTGCACCCGTGGAAGTGCCAGCAACCAAGTCGAAGTGCGAAATCAGGTCATTCCCACCACCGGCCTTGAGCATGTCATCCCACTTGGCTAAGACTGCTGCAGTGAAGGTACCTCTGAGCCCTCCTCCGTCGAGCGCCAAGATGCGGAAGTTACGACCACGCGAGATGTTCCGGCGGGCAAGTGGTAGGTTCTTCAGTTGCTCAACAATCAGCCCTACGACCTGGTCAACCGATGTGCTGTTGGCAATGGTCGCATTCGCCTCGTGAGGTAGCCCGTTTCGCAGGCGAGATAACAACGAAGGGTCGTCTTTGAGATAACCCGCGATCGCTCCGCCAAAGCCAGCGACGACAAAGGCTGGCTTTCCGAGCTCAAGCATCGTATCCAGCTCATTGGGAACACCTGCTTTTGCTTTGTTCAGGTCCCACCACGCACCACCCACGCAAATGACGGCGTCCGAACGATCAGCCATCCAATCACGCATCGGCGTCAGGCCGTCTGCGGCCGGACCATCGCTATTATCTGCAGGCACGATCTCTACAGAAGCGAACGCACTCTGCTCTTCAATTTCAGCAGTGTACTGGTCCGTTGAGTAGCTCCTCGCCCGCACTAGAGTAAGTGCATCCTTGCTCCCACCTGCCTGGATGAAGCCCTCTGCGGCTTTGCGCAGTGGTTCAGTGAACGAAGGATGGCTCCCATGGACAATGGATCCCCCCTCACTGAAGACTTTCGCTGCGATTTTCTGTACGAAATCAGCGATGTCTGCTTGCAATTCTTTGTTCGACCCGGACAGGTGAATCCTGACGCCGGCCAGGCGCTGTGTGACTGCCATGTGTAATACCTGAGTGATCTGAAATGTCGATTTCTGAGGGCCACTAAGGCTAGGATCGTATTTCTAGTGGCCAGCCAAGCCCGCTGCGGTTTCGATCCAGCCAGCAATATTTTCCCTGCCGTTTTGAGCGACGAAGTCGTATCTCACGCAGTGCTCGGACAGCTTGACAACCTTGTTGTCGCTGGTAGGGGCATCAAACCACAGATCAGAGGCAGGGATGGCGGCGGCGTAGTCCGAGTACTTCACCCATTTACCGTCCTTGAACTCCGCGAAATAAATCTTTCCGCTGGAGAGATAGACACCCACTTCAGCCAGTGGGTCTTGGCCCTTAACTCCCAACTCCTTCGCGTTGTTTTTTAGGTCATGGATATCGACAGTGAGCAGCCCATTGCCCTTCAAAACGCTACGCACGATCTCATAACGTACCCAGCGCCTGGCAGCGGTGTACTGACCGGCAAGCACGCACGTCACGGAAGTGTTCTTGAGACCATTACGGAGGAATGTCTTGAGCGCCTCATCGCCTTCCTTCTGGGAAGCTTCGAATACACTGCCGTCGAAGAACCCATCCGCGGCTTGATCGTTGCTGACAACCAAGCAATTCCTGACATTAAAGACTCGCCAAACGTCTTCTTGATAATGGAATGAAAAAAATGTTTTACGTGCCATCCCTTGCCTCCATTCGTGGACAACCCACCGCCATTATTTCGGAGCGACCGCAGTTCACTCTGGCATGTGTCGTCTGTGGTCACCCTGTTAAGTGAGACCGCCAGACATCGAGCGGGTTAGAAGCCAACAAGATTACACCAAGCAATCGCCGGCGACATCAATATGATGGCCAGGTAGGAGTTATGGCGTGGTTCACTGCTTAGACATGTTGAATTGAGACACGGTAGGCAGCTTGAACAACGCATCAAAAGATGGCACTTTGCTTGCAAAATGCTAGGAAAGCTTGATTATGCCAATTCGCCAGTCAGATCTCCTTAACGCAGGCCAACGCCGCTCCATGCAAGGGCGATTCAGTAAGCGTTTCAGCCAACCCACAGCTTTTTTGAGCCATAGCCACAAGGACGCAACACTCGCTCTAGGCCTACAAGAACTGCTCAACAGTCAAGGTTGGGACGTCTACATTGACTGGCAGGATCAGACAATGCCCGACAAGCCGGATGCTGAAACGGCCTTCAATATCAAAGCAGCAATTATCCGCGCAGACTGGTTCCTCTTTCTTGCAACGCAGAACTCGATGACGTCACGCTGGTGCCCCTGGGAAATCGGCTTTGCGGACGGCAAAAAGCCCCATGATCGCATCGCGATTGTCCCCACCGTGGACAACTTTGGCCATTTTTATGGCAACGAGTACCTGAACCTGTATCACAAAATTGATGTGCCTAGTGGCGCCGCTGGTCTTGCCTTCTACGACACTCGAGGCAACGGCAAGTGGGTCAACACTCTTTAATTTCAACCTACCTGTATTGCCTACAACATGAAAAGGGAACATCTACGATCTGTATTACTTTTTTGTTAGGACCTGTGACTATGACGTAATGGACAAACATTAAAGCCTAGAAGAATACCATCTATGTACAAGGACTGGAGGTGACCGATGGCGGAGAAAAGGAATGTATTTATCAGCCATGTCCACAAGGATGATCATGGACTGCAGAAGCTTAAGGATTTGCTAGCCCCTAAAGGGCTGGAGGTAAGAGATTCCTCCATTCATACAGGGAAATTCAACAACGCCACTGATGAGCACTACATAAAGACACAGATCCTTGCGCCAGCTATCAACTGGGCGGGCGTTTTTATTTGCTACGTTTCCCCCCAGACCAAAAGCAGTGATTGGGTCAACTGGGAAATTGAATATGCAGCCAAACAGGGAAAGCGCATTGTTGGTGTATGGGAGCATGGCGAGAAAGAATGTGACCTCCCAAGTGCCCTAAAAGAGTATGCAGACGCTTTAGTTGGATGGCGTGGTAATGCCATCGTTGATGCAATCAACGGGAAGGATTCTTGGGAGAAGCCTGATGGTGACGGCTGTGATCAGGTGCCATTGAAGAGGCATCCATGCTAATGGCTCGTATTCATTCTTATGTCGTGCGGTATGACAGTGGTTTCGCACCTAACCCATTCTACGGTTATTGTTCGCTTGCAACTTGCAAACCCAGAATCCGTCAAACAGCTCATGTCGGGGATTGGGTAGTCGGTAGTGGCAGCAATGATCGAAGTATTCGACTTGGTGGACATCTCGTTTATGCGATGCGTGTCACTGAAGCAATGACATTTGATCAATATTGTTTAGATCCTAGGTTTGAATCCAAGAAACCGTACCGTAGTGGTAGCCGGAAGCAAAGCTGTGGAGACAATATCTATTTCAGGGCTGCAGTTGGGGCCGATTGGCAGCAGCGCGACTCGTTTCACTCTCATCCAGATGGCTCATCCAACCCGGATCATGTGGCTCGTGATACAGGTGTTAACAGAGTTCTGATTAGCGACGATTTTGTGTATTTCGGAGGCGAAGGCCCTGAGTTTCCCGATGAGTTGAAAGACCAGCAAGGCCGCAACATATGTAAAACAGGAATTGGGCTAACCACCTTTTCTGATGCGCAACTGATTATGAACTTTGAAAAGTGGATTCGTAGTTTTGGTGTGCGCAATTATCAGAGCGCGCCATTCGAATGGCTGAATCTACGCAGGTGACCTATGAAAAAAGAAGGCTCACTCCTACTATCAGATTACGCTGCGGAAATCGCAGCTACAGACGTACTTGATTCGCACGACTTCAATCCAGTCCTCCAAGGACTATACGGAGAGGTTGGTGGGATAATGGCTACGGCCAAAAAAAATGTTCGAGAGAGAACTGCATACCCTGGCTTTAGAAGGGCGGCAGAAGAAGAATTTGGCGACACTCTTTGGTATTTAGCGGCAATCTGCAGACGCTTGCAGATCCCTCTTGAAGATATCTTCGCGGAAGCTGCGAATCACGGAAATTTCAGAAATGTAGGAGCTGCAAGTGATGTAACCGAGGGTGCGTTAGCTTACATCGCTGTGCCCGTAGACTCGACCACTTCCTTGGACGCCACCTTAGTCCTTCTTGGACAATCAGCGGCGGCCTTGCTGGGAAACACTCCCACCCGTACTAATTTGGTTTCTTTCGCACGAGCGTATTTGGATGCAATGCACGCAGCCAAGCTTGCGTTTTCGGAGGTAGCTCGCGGTAATCTTCGGAAGGCTCGTGGCGCGTTTTTGGAGCCTCAAGTAGATGATTTAGCTGGCCTTGATTTCGACTGTGAGTTTGGGATCGAAGAGCAGCTACCTAGGGACTTTAGGATACGGGTAAATCAACGAGGAAGCGGCAAGAGCTATCTCCAATGGAAGGGGGTGTTCATTGGAGACCCGCTGACTGACAACATTGCCGATAATGATGGCTATCGATTCCACGATGTCTTTCACTTTGCTTACGCAGCAATCCTGCACTGGTCGCCTGTGATGCGGGCATTGATCAGACACAAACGGAAGAGTCATCCGAGGTATGATGAAGAACAGGACAGTGGTCGGGCCATCGTCGTGGAAGAAGGGGTTTCGGCGTGGATATTCTCCAGAGCCAAAGAGCTGAATTTCTTCGAGGAACAAGAAAAAATTTCACTTGGGCTTCTCAAGACTATTGGCGAGTTCGTGGCTGGTTACGAAGTTGCGAAATGCCCGCTGAAGCTCTGGGAGAGAGCGATTCTGGATGGTTATGCTGTCTTTCGCCAGCTTAAGGCGAACCAAGGTGGTTGGATCATTGGAAACCGAGAACAACGCACCATCACATACATGCCGCTTGAGTCTGAAAAATGAAGATCCACCCATTTGTTAATGCAGTTGCTTCGCTGCAGTTTGAAGACTGCTTCAATCCGTATTCTGATCGTTGTGAAATTCACGACCGACGCGATGCACCGCGTCGCCGTGCTGCCGCGCTGTCCGCCATGTTGCGTCGTGCGACTGAGGAGCCCGTAGATGCGATATGGATCGGACGAGATCTAGGATACCGCGGAGGACGCCGTACAGGCTTAGCCCTGACTGACGATGTTCACATAAACCAGCACACTAGACGTTGGAATCCTGACCTAGTCTCCGAGCGACCGACGATAGGTAATGCTGTGGCCGAACGAACCGCTGCGGTCATATGGGGGATGCTGGAAAACATTGATGCTCGCATCTTCTTGTGGAACGTATTTCCTCTTCATCCGCATGAATCAGGAGATCCGTTCACAAACCGGCAGCACAACGCGAGTGAGAGACGAGCAGGTGAAGCGCTTCTCCAGCAGCTCATTGACTTACTACGGCCCTCTCGCATCGTGGCCATTGGCAACGATGCTGCCGCTGCGGCACATCGCATTACAGATTCTGTACCTGTGGTTTGTGTGAGACATCCTAGCTACGGGGGGCAGACCCAGTTCCAGAAGCAGATATCGGAGCTCTATGGGCGTTGCATGAGCACTGGATCGTTGTTTTGACAAGCTTCGCTTCTTCGTGAACGGTGGTTGCCGTTTCAATTCCGCATGATAGCTGCCTCTGATGTAGTTGTAGCCCTGCGCTAATGTTGACGCCCGGCGTAGAGCTTTTCCTCTAGCGTCGCGCTTCTCTGCTAGAGGTACTCAAAAAAAACAGCTCCCGAATCTGATGGAATAGATCGATTACGCTATTCGGCCTTTTCCATTAAGCATATTGACCTTTGGAATGAACACTGCGGGTTGGGCTGCAGTAGCCAAAGGTGAGTGACCGCTTCTGGACGATTGCAGCCTAACATCACTCTGATCACGCGCACTCCCATTGCTCACACTTGCGGAACACTACTGACAATTGCAGAAACCTCACTTTCCTGCGGCCAATAAAAAACCCCGTAGACGTTAATCTACGGGGTTTTCAAGAGTGGAGGCCGAGGTCGGAATCGAACCGGCGTAGGTGGATTTGCAATCCACTGCATAACCATTTTGCTACTCGGCCTCAAACGATCAATGCCCTAATCACTGGCACTCACCGCATGCAAACTTGAGTGGGCTAATGAAGCCTGCCTCTACTCTAACTCATTGAATACATTGAAGTTTTTAATGCTTCGTTGCGTTCGATGGGCGCCATTATGTACGTATTTGCCAATGCGTGCAACCCCTTGATTTCAAAAATATTTCGCAGCGCTTTCAAGAGGTTGCGTGCCTGCCCTACTCCTTGATCTGTAGCTGCTGGTACTGCGGGTCGGCCTTGATCTGGGCGTCGGTGAACGGCAGCGGGCGGAGTTTTTTCTCGGAGAAGGCCTGGGTCTGGTCCTTGCCGTGCCTGGAGGCTGGGTCGCTGGACAGGGAGAACGCCAGCAAGCCTTGGGCCTGGGGGCCGTTGTCGTCGAAGGTGACGATTTGCAGGTAGCTGCTGCCGCTGACCACTTCGCGTTTGCCGTCGGCACGTGGGACGGTTTGCATGGCGTTGTAGATGCCCAGTGCCTGCGGGCCGCCGTGGATCGGGGTTTGGCCGCTGACCTGGATATCGCCCCAACGGCTGTTGGCGGTCAGGCCCAACTTGCCCACGTCGGCGGCGGACGCAAGCATCGCCTCGCGCAGGGCTGTGGCGACAGGTTCACGGTCGATGGCCAGGCCGCGTGGCGTGGTCAATGGTTGCGCCGGGTCGAAGGCCACGCGCCAGGCGTCGGGAAGCTGCTGCAGGTGGTCCATCAGGTTGATGAAGTGCACCAGGCCCAGGCCGCTGTCGAGGTTGGCGCGCTGGTCCCAGGTTTTCAGGCTGGTGCACAACGGTTGTAGCGCAACGGCGTCGGCGCCCAGGTGTTTGGCGCAGAACGCCAGCAGGTCTGGCATGAGGAGCCCTGCCAGGTACACCTCGTTGTCCATCACCATATGTTGCAGGTCGGTGACGCTGATCGGCTTGCTTTCCAGGGATTGCAGGCGTTGCACAGCGAAGCGTGCACGAGGGCCCAGGCCGATGTGGTCTTGGCTGATCACCGGTGAAAAACCGGTCAGCGGCGCCTTGGGGTTGGCCAGCCACGCCGAGTCGTTGGAGTGCTGCACATAGTCGCTGCGTTCCAGTTGCGGCAGCTGGTCGGCGGCAAAGATGCCGGCCTGGGCCGCGCGCGGGTCGATGTCCCAGGCGCAGGCGCTGTGGGCGCCGTCGAGCACGATCAGTTGCAGGCCGGCGCGCGGGTCGCTGCATTGGGCGAGCTTGGCCTGGCTGACGTTCGGCACCACCGACAGGTTCATGTACAGGCTCTGGCCTTGGTCGTCGGCGGCCAGGGTGTTGACCCACGGAATGCCTTGCAGGGTATGCACCGAGGTTTGCAGCTCCTTGAGGCTGGCGGCGCGGTTCATCGCGTACCACTGCTGCAACACACGGTCGTTGCCGAGGTTGGCGTCGCGCAGGCTGAAGGCGTAGTGACTGTCCCAGTCCAGCTTGCCGGGCCATTGCACCACTGGGCCGAATTGGGAGCTGTAAAGCGTCTGGGACACGGCCTTGAGGCTGCCGTCGGGCTGTTTGGCCTGGACGGTTACCGTGGTTTTATCCAAGGGGATGGATTTGCCGTCCAGCAGGTAACGCGTGGCGTCCTTGGGGTCCAGAGTCAGGCGGTACAGGGTGAAATGCTTGGAGGTATCGACCGTATGGGTCCAGGCCACATGTTGGTTGAAGCCAATGTTGATCACCGGCAAGCCCGGCAATGCGGCGCCCATCACGTCCAACTGGCCGGGAATGGTCAGGTGCATCTCATAAAAACGCATGCCACCGACCCACGGAAAATGCGGGTTGGCCAATAACATGCCACGGCCATTGAACGAGCGGTCACGGCCGACTGCCACTGCGTTGCTGCCACGGTCCAGGGCAAAACGCTGTTGATTGGCCGCTGCCACCTCGAAGCGCTGGGCGCTGGCCTGTACGCCAGCGGTAACGCCAGGCGGTGTTGCACCCGCCAGTGCTTCGGCGAATTGGCCTACACCCCCCTCCACCAGCAAGCGGCGGGTCAGCTTGACCACGTCCTCAGCCGTGATTGCGCGCACCCACGCGGCCTGGCACTGTGCCGGCGCGCCGTGTTCTTTCAGATAACGGTTGTACCCCGCCACGTAGCCTTCGACCCGCTGCTGGATCTGCGGCGTTTGCGCGTTCCAGAAGGTGGCGACCGCCTGCGGCGTATTCAGCCAGGTGAAAAACACGTCACTGGCCAGGTTGTTGCGCTCTTCCAGCGTCGCCTGCTCCGGACCAAAGAAGCGTGAACGTTCGCCACTCACCGTCACCACTTCATTGGCCAGCAGGCACATATTGTCCTGGGCATACGCATAGCCGATGCCGTAGCCCAAACCACGCTCATCATTGGCGCGGATATGCGGCACGCCAAAGCCGGTGCGCTGGATTTGCACCGACGCCTGAGCCACCTGCTCCCGTGCCGATGCGGCCAGGCTCAACCCCAGCAATACACCCGCCACACACACCCTGGACAACCCGTTGGAAATAATCACGCCCACTCCACAGTCAAATTGAACACCCTCGCAAGGGGCAGCTACCCCACCGTAAGGACGCAATTGACCGGGAACAATTTAGGCACGCGCAGGCTTTGTCGCTGTGACAAATCCGATACTGACGAAATTTACACATCGAAAACTTCATGATTTCGGCTGCTCGTTCGTCTTATTAACTAAGAGCGCTCATTTTCCTGATCAGGCTCTGATAAGGAGTTTTATTGCATGTACAACTCGCAACTGCCCACGGATGGACATTCACCCGCCGCCGAGGCCACGTTTGGCAACGGCGGCCACGCCTTCGGCAAGGCGCCGGAACAGCAAGGCAACCAACGGATCCGCCATTTGCTCAAGTATTTTGGCCTGCGCACCAGCCTGATCCGGCTGAAGGTCATCGACGCCCTGCTCACGGCCGCCGACAACCAGCGCACCCTCGGGGTACGCGGCGTGCACAGCCACTTGCTGGAGCTGGGCATTCCGTTGTCGTTTCTCAGCGTGCGTGAGGTGCTCAAGCGCCTGTGCAGCGAGGGCGTGATCACCCTCAATGCCGATAAAAGCTACAGCCTCCATGCAGAGGCTGCCAAAGTGCTCGAAGGCCGCGCCTGACTCAGAGGTTGGGCTTGACCTTGCGCCGCATGATGCCGTTGATCACCACCACGATCACGGCGACGGAAATCGCGATGTACTGGAAGGTTTTCTCACTGATGGCCCCGATGTTCTGCAGGTAGGACAGGCCAAACATCGTCGCCAGTACCGTCAGGGCGATCAGAATCGAATATTTCAAACGTTGCTTTTGGGTCATGACAGTTCCTGAATCTTGAGAATGTAGCCGCTGTGTATCGCCGAACATACCAGGCACACCGCCCTTACCAGGGATGAGCCAGGGTCGGCAAGGTCCCATGTTACAGGCGATGACGCACTTTGGCTTGCCTGACGCAGACGTTATCGCCGTAATCCCAGGCCCGGAGAGGCGCACAACTCCACCAGCCAATCCACAAATACCCGCACCCGCTGGGACAACTGGCGGTGCGGCGGGTACAACGCCGTCAGCGCCATTTCCGGCACCGGCAGTTTGGCCAACACCGGCACCAACGTGCCCTCGGCCAATTGACGCATGGCGTGGTAATGCGGTGCCTGGATCAGGCCGTACCCGGCCGCGCACGCCGCGAAGTACCCATCGGCGCTGTTGACTGCGATGCGCTTGGGCAGGTTGATCGCGCGCAGTTCGCTGCCCAGCTGGAACTCCAGGCCAAAACGCTTGCCGCTGGTGCTGGAAACGTACTCGACCATCTGGTGATGGGCCACCAGTTCGTCAAGGGAGGTGGGCACCCCCATGCGTTCGAGGTAAGCGGGGCTGGCCAGGGTCACCTGCTCCATCATCGCCAAAGGCCGCGCCACCAGCGATTCATCCAGCGCCAAACCACCGCGCAGCACGCAATCCACACCTTCGCGGATGAGGTCTACCGGGCGGTCGTTGAGGCCGATCTCCAGCTCGATCTGCGGGTAACGCGCGGTAAATTGGGGCAGCGCCGGGATCACGATAAAACGCCCGATGCCTGATGGCATGTCCACGCTCAACGTGCCCCGTGGGTGCTGGCGGCTGGCGGAAAATACCGCCTCGGTTTCCTCAAGGTCGGACAGCAAACGCACACAGCGCTGGTAGTACGCCGCACCGTCCAATGTCGGGCTGACCTGTCGCGTGGTGCGCTGCAACAGCTGCACACCCAGGTGCGCTTCCAACTGCTTGATCAGCACCGTCACCGACGCGCGCGGCAGTTGCAGGCTGTCGGCGGCCTTGGCGAAACCACCTAATTCGACGATCCGGGTAAACACGCGCATCGCATTAAAACGGTCCAAAGGCACCCTTCTCCGTCGATTATTTGGAATTTACGAATAGTGATAGCGGTTTTAGCCGGTTTATCCAGGTTTTGTCGAGGATAACAATAGCGACCTACCCCACCCAGGAGCTGCACCCATGCACACCCGTCAACTCGGCAAAAACGGCCCTCTTGTCTCCGCCATCGGCCTCGGCTGCATGGGCATGACCGATTTCTACACCACCGGCACCAACACCCAGGAGGCCATCGCGACCCTGCACCGCGCCCTGGAACTGGGGGTCAACTTCCTCGACACCGCCGACATCTACGGCCCGCACACCAACGAGAGCCTGATCGGCCAAGCCATCGCCGGCAAGCGCGACCAGGTGTTCCTGGCCAGCAAGTTCGGCATTGTGCGCGACCCGGCCAACCCCGCGCTGCGCGGCGTCAACGGGCGCCCCGAGTACATCCGCGCGGCCATCGACGGCACCTTGCGCCGCCTCGGCGTGGACACACTCGACCTCTACTACCAACACCGCATCGACCCCGAGGTGGCCATCGAAGAAACCGTCGGCGCCATGGCCGAGCTGGTCACCCAGGGCAAGGTGCGTTACCTGGGCTTGAGTGAAGCCTCCGCCGCCACCCTGGAGCGAGCGCACAAGGTCCACCCCATCAGCGCCCTGCAAAGCGAATATTCGCTATGGAGCCGCGACCAGGAAGACAACGGCTGCCTCGCGGCGTGCCAGCGCCTCGGCGTCGCTTTTGTGCCCTACAGCCCACTGGGCCGTGGCTTCCTCACCGGCGCATTGAACAGCCCGGAGGATTTCGCGGCTGACGATTACCGACGCTTCAGCCCGCGCTTCCAGGGCGAAAACTTTGCGAAAAACCTTTTGCTGGTTAACCAGGTTCAAGCGCTGGCGGCCGACAAAGGTGTATCCGCCGGGCAACTGGCGCTAGCGTGGGTGTTGGCCCAGGGCGACTTCATCATCCCGATCCCCGGGACCAAGCAGCGCAAATACCTGGAAGAAAACGTGAAGGCCCTGTCGATCACCCTCGCGCCTGACGAATTGGCCGCGCTGGAAGCGATCTTCCCGGCACAGGCAACCGCCGGCCTGCGTTACCCCGAAGCGGTCATGGCGATGCTGGATATATAAAAATCAGGCGCCGGCAAACGGCGCCTCGACTTTCTTGCACGAACGTACCTAAAGCTCCTGACACCCAAGCCGATAGCCCTACGAAGCTCCAACAAAGCCGCGTGAATAATAAACGCTTCGTAAGGACGACCCCCATGCCTGCACTGCGCTCCATCCAAGCCCGCTACACCCTGTTTTTGGTGCTGTTCGTCCTGGTGTTATTTGTCTTGACCGTGGTCGGCATCGGCCAGTTGGTCGCGCCCAAGTTGCAGCACACCGAAGAACAGGTGGTGCTCAACCGCGTCAGCGAAGTGGCCGAACAGATCCAGGGCGAACTGAACAAGGTTCAGGCCCAGCAACGCACCATCACCCAAACCATTCCCCTGCTCGACAGCGATGCCATCGACAAGGTCCTGCCGGGCCTGGTGGATCAGTATGGCGAGCTGAAAGTCTTTGGCGGCGGCATCTGGCCGTTGCCCAACCAGCGCACCCCGGGGCGCAACAAGCACAGCACGTTCTGGCACCGCGATGCCTCGGGCAAGCTGGCGGTCAACACCTTCTGGAACAGTGACCCCGCGCCGAACTACTACGACCAGAGCTGGTACAAAGGCGGCCTCGCCTCGCCGCGCGGCCAATGCGCCTGGGCTGCCGCGTATAAGGACGACGCCAGCCAGGAACCGCGCACCAACTGCGCCATGGCCATCCAGCGCGACGGCACCGCGTACGGCGTGGCGACCATCGACGTGACCCTGGGCTTCTTCAATGACCTGGTGGCCAGCAAGGAAAAAGACATCGGCGGGCAAATGCTCATCGTCGAAGGCGACGGCAAGATCATCAGCAACAGCTCGCGCATCAGCGGCCCGGTGGTGTTGAAGAACATCAGCGAACTGACCGGCACCTCGGAGTTTGCCGCCCAGGTCAGCAAAGCCCTGGCCCAGCGCAACCAGGGGTTGCAGCGCAGCGAGTTCGACAACGGCGGCGTCGCCAGCACCTTCTATATGCGCCCGATCGAAGGCACGCCGTGGTTCCTCGCCACTGCCCTGCCCACGTCACTGATTACCGCCCAGCGCAATGACGTGTTGGGCAGCCTGGCCCTGCTGCAAATTCCCATGGTGTTGTTGCTGGTGCTGTTGCAGGTCTACGCGATCCGCCAACTGGTGCAGCGCATGAAGTCGCTCAAGAGCAACATCGACGCGCTGTCTGCCGGCGATGCCGACCTGACACGGCGCATCACCATCCGCGCCGAGGACGAACTGGGGGCCATCGGCCATTCGGTGAACCGTTTTATCGTCTACCTGCAAAACATGATCGGCGAAGTGACCCAGGCCACCGCCGCCATGTCGTCGGGCCTTGCGCAGTTGCAGCAAACCTCGGCGCAGACCAACCAGATCCTGGTACGCCACGCCTCGGAGACCGACCAGACCGTCACCGCCATCACCGAAATGAGCTCCACCGCCGACACCGTCGCGCAGAACGCCGCCGAAACTGCGGCGTTTACCCAGCGCGCCAACGAGCACGCCGACCGTTCCCGCGTGGTGGTGGGCGAAGCCTCCAACAGCGTCAGCGCCTTGATCGGCGAAGTGTCCAGCGCCACCCATAGCGTAGAAAACATGCGCCAGGACGCCGCACGCATCACCGAAACCCTCGGCGTGATCGGCGCAATTGCCGGCCAGACCAACCTGCTGGCGCTCAACGCCGCCATCGAAGCGGCGCGGGCCGGCGAACAAGGCCGCGGCTTCGCCGTGGTCGCAGACGAAGTGCGCGCACTGGCAGCGCGCACCCAGGCCAGCACCTCGCAGATCAACGAGATGCTCGCGCGCCTGACCACCGGGGTGAGCACGTCGGTGGCGGCCATGGAAAATACCCAGGCCAGCTGCCAGTCGGCGGCCGATGCGACGGCGCGGGTCAACACCGGCCTGGACGAGATGGCCGGCTCCGTCAGCCATATCAACAACCTCAGCACGCAGATCGCCACCGCCGCCGAGCAACAAAGCGCGGTCACCGAGGAGATCAACCGCAGCATGGTGCACATCCGCCATATGGTCGAAGAATTGGTGCAAAGCGGGCACGCCACCGAAACCAATACCCAGAGCCTGCTGGACGCCAATGGCCGGGTTATTGCGCTGATGAGTCGCTTCAAAGTCCGTTGATCAATTGCTCGCATACTCCCGTGCAAAGCACGGGAGTCGGACTATTCTGACAGTTCCCAGTGCTAAGAACGCCACACAGGAGGTGTGCAATGCGCGCTGTCGAGCAGTCGGTCCGCTTGGAGCGGATCAGTCAAGAACGCTTCATTCAGGCCCCCATCGAGGCCGTCTACGACTACGTCACCCAGCCCGATCGCTGGCACGAATGGCACCCCACCTCCCTCAGTGCCGACACCGGAACCCTCGGTTCCCTCCCCGTCGGTGCACGCTTCACCGAGTACATCGACCTGCTGGGCGTGCGCGTGCCCATGAGCTACCGCGTGCAGATCGCCCGGCGCCCCAGCGAATTCAAGACCGTGTTCACCTCCCTGGCCGTTGACGGCTCGATTCACTACTTCTTGCAGCCCCACCGCGACGGCACTCTGTTCAAGCGCGTGCTGGTCTATGAAACAGAACTGCAACTGGCCACCTTGCATGACCGCATGATCGAACTGTCGGCGATTGCCCTGGACCAGCTCAAACATCGGCTGGAAAACCCACCCTTTGTATAATTTAGAAACATTACCGCCACAGCTCCCCCCTGAGGGAGCTGGCTTGCCTGCGATGACGTCGTCATGATCGCCCCGACCATCACCGTGTGAGCCCATCATGAAAACCCCATTGCGCTTGGCCCTGCTGTCCGCCCTGTTCACCACCACCCTGGCCCAGGCGGCCGACCTGATCCCCATCGACGTGCACCGCGACGCCAATTGCGGTTGCTGCAAAAAATGGATCAGCCACTTGGAAAGCAACGGCTTCAAGGTCAACGACCATGTCGAAGCCGACATGAGCGCCGTCAAGCAACGCCTCGGCGTCGCCCCGCGCCTGGGTTCGTGCCATACCGCGGTGATCGACGGCAAGTTTGTCGAAGGCCACGTGCCCGCCGAGCAGGTGCTGGCCTTGCGCAAGCGCAGCGACCTGCTGGGCATGGCCGCGCCGGGCATGCCGATGGGTTCGCCGGGCATGGAAGTGGACGGCCGCAGCGAGGCCTATCAAGTCATCGGCCTGACCCGCGAAGGCAAAGATGTGGTGGTGGCTGACTACCCGGCGCAATGATCGCCGGCTACCTGGGGCTGTTCCTTGCGGCGTTTGGCGCCGCGACCTTGCTGCCGTTGCAATCGGAAGCCGTGCTGGTGGGCCTGCTGCTCAGCGGGCATTACAGCTTGTGGCTGCTGCTGGGGGTTGCCACCCTGGGCAATGTTCTCGGTTCGCTGGTCAACTGGTGGCTGGGGCGCTGGGTCGAGCACTTCAAGGGGCGGCGCTGGTTTCCGGTCAGCGACCAACAACTGGACAAGGCACGCCGGCATTACCAGCGGTGGGGGCATTGGACGTTGCTGCTCAGTTGGGTGCCGATCATTGGCGACCCGTTGACCTTGGTGGCTGGGGTGATGCGTGAGCCGTTGTGGCGGTTTTTAGTAATCGTCAGCCTGGCAAAATTGGCCCGATATCTCGTGGTTGCTCTAATGACACACGCGTACTTCTAGACGCTGCCGGTTAACCACTTGTCGCCAATGTCAATATTGACAGCTAGGCACTCATATCTACAAAGCGTTTCACTTGCCTGAGGAGAGAGCTTGGTGCTCTCACCAGCAGGGGATATGAGTCATGTCAAAAAAAATACGTGAGCCCTTTGAGAATGAATTGCTTCCGTCTCCGCCAATGCGGCCCGATCCGGAAGTTTCAGTGGAAGATCTGGACGACCCCTACGTGAGTGGGGCCGTTAAACCTGTGGTTGACGCCTACGCAGGACTGGGTATCCGCCACGTGGAAAATTACCTGATTGTGCATTTCGAACGTTGGGGTTCACTGAACCTCGGCGACATATTCGAGTTTTACATGAGCGGTCGGTATCCCCTGGCGTGGGGGGAAATTGGTGAAGATGACATTGGTAAATCAAGCCTTCAGTTAGCAATCCGTCGCGAACTGGTTCCCCTGGGATTGGTTCAAAACTGCTTTGGCCGTGTCGAGCGAAGAGGCTCTGGAACAGAAAGTACCTCACCCAAGCGGACGATGTTAGTAATAGACACCCGCCCCGGCGGCGCTGAATCGGTTGGCCTACCGTATAACGATAAACTGAAACTTCACCTGCCGGCGGATTTGCAACTCCCAGGGGCGATACTGGATCCCGAGCGGGCGGCGCTAGGTGTCGTGTTTACCTTGGACCGTTACCTCAATATCCGGATACGAGATGTCGTTCAGCTTTTTTGGAACAGCGATCCCACCAAAATGGTGGAATTAGTCATAGACGCTGACCATGTAAGCGGAATTAAAAAAATCGAAATTTTCGTTGACGGAAGCATCATTATACTTGGCGGTAGCGGTTTGCTGTCGCACAGGTGCTGCGTGCATGACGAGGTGTTTAATTTTTCCGGCTACCATCAACGGTACTCAAAGGCCTTGCCCCTTGAGGCCGACCTGGACCCAAACCTACTTGAAAGACCCTATCTACTTGCTGACGGGGTAGATATTTCAGAGTACGACCACGACGTTTACAGTCGCAGCCACGTGCAGGTCGAAGTGTATGTGGACAGAAGGCTTCCAGACGGCACACTGACGCCGACAGGTACTGAAATCGAGGTGACATTTTCAGGTAGTCGTGAGGACGGTACGAGTTACGTTGTCGTCCTGGATCGATTCCCTGCTCGGATTGGTCGATCAACATTTGCCGATGTGGATACTGATTACTTCAAAGAAGTGATCGGTGGGTCCGTCAACTTCAGCTATAAATTGTTTTTCCCTGCCGCAACGGAACTGGCAAGATCCCGCAACGTAAGGGTGCCGGTCATTGGCACAAGAGCAGTAATGCCACGACTCTTCGTAGTGGAAAACGAAGCCGGGTTAATTGATCCGAACTTACCGCTTATTACCGTAGAGTTCCCCGAATACGAACCCTACAACCGAAATTACAGTGTCAAACTCGTCATGCAAGCAGTCCTTGTTGGCGGTGGTACAGTGGAATACACCGAAACCCTACTGGCGGGTAACCCTCCACCTCCAACTCGATTCCGAATTGTATTCCAGCATCAGTTTGAACGCTTCATCGGACTGGGCGACGTGCGCATGTGGTACGAGGTCGACGACGGGGCTATCGGTCCACTAAGTGCAGGTACCCTGACAGTGCGCAAATCCGAGGAGCTTATCGTGCAGTTCGGCGAGCGTGTAAAAGAAATGCCAGAGATGACCGTCGAAGCGGTAGATGAAGATTACAACTTGGACCCCGATGATCTGGTACGTCAAGCTCGCGTAACGCTACCTTATATGCGCACTGCTCCCGGAGATACATTTGTTTGGCGCCTGAATGGAAGCGTCCCTGGGGGAAGTACGGGTGGCGAAATCGATATCAACGGTGCCACCGCAGGCAGAGCGGTATCGTTCAATGTGGACAAGGAAGTTTTTACCACCAACAAGAATGGCGAAATGCGGGGTACCTACTCCCTTATACCCGGCAATGGCGGCCGAACCCTGCACTCGGAGGTTTTGATATTCAGCGTTGGCAAGGCATTGCGCAACTTGCCTGTGCCGGAAGTGATTGAAGCAGAAAAAAATCCGGACAAATTGACACCTGAAGCAGTGTTGGACGGTGCTACAATAAAAGTATCCTTTATAGAAATGTTGCCGAGTGACCTGATAATGGCCGAATGGCTAGGCGTGCTCGGGAGCGAAATCGACACTTACCGGGAGACGAAAAACGGCAACACCAACAAAACAGTTCAATTCATTGTGCCGAAGAGTGTCATAGGTGCCAGCATTCGGCAGCATGGCAGTGACATTGTCGTAAGGTATAACCTGATACGGGGTACCCGCAAGCTCCCCTCTCCCCCCTTGCATTTGAATCTGCGCCCGCTAAATGCGCCACCAACGCCAACTATTCAGGGCATTCCTGGCCAAACACTAAATCCACTCATGTTATCTGGCGAGGAACTAACAGAGATCACTCGCTGGCACTTCATTAACCGCAATCAAACTATGCGGCTAGATCACTATGGTGTATTTCCAGACGACGAGCCCTATCGAGAGTCAACCTTAGACGGTGACCTGGTTGGCGAAGATGGAGAACGACTCGGCATCATGTCGCGCACGCCAGTGAGCCAAATCCAAGTACTCAAGAACAACTCAAACTACAACATTGAGTTCTGTGTAAATTTTGCTCAAACAGATGATCGAGAAGACGAAACTTGCTTCCCCCTGAGAACGTACACCATCGAAAACACAGTAACCACGCCGGCAATCACCAGTGTTCGAGATGGCAGTGGGAATGCGCTCACCAAAACCTATTACACGACTCTTAGTTCTGTGAGGCTGAGTGGCACAGCCGAACCTTTAAGCAAATTGGAGATTTGGACAAGCGCTATTCGCAGAGATGCTTTCGATGTCCCCAGCAGCGGCAATTGGAGTAGAACTATTTCAGGCTTATCAAAAGGAACTTATGATTTTCAAGCACGCGCCGTTGTCGGAAATCCTCCACCCGTCTCAAATATTAAGAGGGTCATTGTGCAGGCAATCATAGGCAAGCCTGTGATTACGGCAGCTTACAATGCCGCGGGTCAATACATTCCCCCAGGTGGATACGTGTCACACCCCGGTACTGCTGGTGGGTTTGTAAGATTCACAGGAACGTGCACCGCTCGTCCCTACCAACGCACGGCACACATACGTTTCCCTGCAGGCGGTGGTTACGGGTTCATTATTAACGCCGGTCGAACAACATGGAGTAGAGACACGGAGGGTTTTTCCCAAACCCAAAACTGGCTAGATTGGCAGGTTACAGAAACTGAGGAAAACCCGCAGAACCGCTCAGACTTGTACCGTATTGTGTATAAACAGTGAGCACTGCGAATGACTCCCGATGCATTGCATCGGGAGTTTTTTTGTGCCTGAGCCTTACTACGTCGAGCGCTGGAAGCCCGAGTACGAGCGCTGGGTGAACATGTATGCCAGCCTCATTCGCTGATCAACTGGTGGCTGGGGTGATGCGCGAGCCATTGTGGCGCTTTCTCTTGCTGGTCACCGTGGCCAAAAGCCTGCGTTATGCGGTGCTCGCCGCCGTGACCTTGCAGTGGGTGTTAATCCCCACTTAATCGCCTCCAAAGAGCATCCGGGCACCCTTCCCGGAGCCTTGCCAATGCCTTCTTTACGCGCTTTTTGCATCGCCACCCTGCTGACGGCGGGCACCGCCCCGGTGTTCGCCGCGACCTACGGCCCCGAGCTGCAAGGTTTTCAATACCCTTACCCGCTGGAGCATTTCGCCTTCCAGTCCCAGGGCAAGCACCTGCAAATGGGCTACATGGACGTGCCCGCAAAGGGCCGCGCGAATGGTCGCAGCGTGGTGCTGATGCACGGCAAGAACTTCTGCGGCGCCACCTGGGAAGGCTCGATCAAAGCCCTCAGCGAGGCGGGTTACCGCGTGATTGCACCAGACCAGATCGGCTTCTGCAGCTCCAGCAAGCCTGAACATTACCAGTACAGCTTCCAGCAGCTGGCAACCAACACCCACCAGTTGCTGGAAAAACTCGGCGTCCAGAAGGCCACGCTCCTTGGCCACTCCACCGGCGGCATGCTCGCCACCCGTTACGCCCTGATGTACCCGGCACAAACCGAGCAACTCGCGCTGGTCAACCCCATCGGCCTGGAGGACTGGAAGGCGCTGGGTGTGCCCTCCCTCACCGTCGACCAATGGTACGCACGTGAACTGAAGGTCAATGCCGACGGGATTCGCAAATACCAGCTCAATACCTACTACGTCGGGCGTTGGAAGCCGGAGTACGAACGCTGGGTGGACATGTACGCCGGCCTCAGTAACGGCCCGGGACACAAGTTGGTCGCGTGGAACTCGGCATTGATTTACGACATGATCTTCACCCAACCGGTGTACTACGAGTTCAAAGACCTGAAGATGCCTACGCTGCTGTTGATTGGCACGTCCGACAACACAGCTATCGGCAAGGACCTGGCGCCGCCGCAAGTGAAAGCGAAGCTGGGTAACTATCAGGTACTGGGCAAGCACGTAGCCAAGCTGATCCCACACGCTACCCTGGTGGAGTTCGCCGGCCTGGGGCATGCGCCACAAATGGAAGAACCCGCCCAGTTTCATAACGCGCTGTTGCAGGGCTTGAACGCCCTTTAATCCAACCCCCTTTCGAGGTTCGCGTGAATGTCGATACAGATTGCAGTCATAGATGATTGGCAAAACGTCGCCCGTGACGTAGTGGACTGGTCAGCCCTGGAAAACCTGGGCCAGGTGCACTTCCTGCACGACTACCCGGCGGATACCGCCACGATGATCGGGCGTTTGCAGGGTTTCGACGTGATTTGCCTGATGCGCGAGCGCTCCACCTTCGACCAGGCCCTGCTGCAAGGCTTGCCCCGGCTCAAGCTGCTAGTGACCGGCGGCATGCGCAACGCCGCCATCGACATACCCGCCGCCAAGGCCCTGGGCATCCAGGTGTGCGGCACCGACAGCTATAAACAGGCGGCACCGGAATTGACCTGGGCGCTGATCATGGCCTCCACCCGCAACCTGCTGGCTGAAGCCAATTCACTGCGCGCCGGCGGCTGGCAAGTTGGCCTGGGCGGCGACCTGCATGGCAAGACCCTGGGCATCCTCGGCCTGGGCAGCATCGGCCAGAAAGTCGCGCAGTTCGCTCAGGTGTTCGGCATGCGCGTGATCGCCTGGAGCGAAAACCTCACGCCCGAGCGCGCGGCGCAAGCTGGCGTCACCTGGGTCAGCAAACAGCAGCTGTTCGAACAGGCGGACATTCTCACGGTGCACTTGGTACTCAGCGACCGCAGCCGTGGCCTGGTGGACGCCGAGGCGCTGGGCTGGATGAAACCGGGCGCGCGCCTGGTGAACACCGCACGCGGGCCGATCGTGGATGAGCAGGCGCTGATTCAGGCCCTGGAAAGTGGCCGACTGGCCGGCGCCGCACTGGATGTGTTCGCCGACGAACCGCTGCCGTCGGATCACCCGTTCCGCCGCTTGCCCAATGTGCTGGCGACGCCCCATGTGGGCTATGTGAGCGAGCAGAATTTCCGGCAGTTCTATGGGCAGATGATCGAAGACATCCAAGCCTGGGCCAACGGTGCGCCCATTCGCGTGCTTGGCTGACGCACCATTCTGGAGCGCACGCACACTTGTGGCGAGGGCGCTTGCTCCCGCTGGGCTGCGCAGCGGCCCCAAAAATCTTGGGAGCGCTTCGCACTCCAGCGGGACGGTGCGACGATTCGACAAGCGCCCTCGCCACAGAACAGGCTTTTTCAAGGCTGCATAAGGTTACAAGTTTTTTGTCCTACAAAAATCCCTCACAAACCCTACAGGCTCTAGGATCTGTCCTAGACTGATGACCGATGGGTCCGTTCGAAAACAAAAACCCCGCAAAAAATCGAAACTTTCCAACTCTGCCGTAGGTCCAGTTTTAAGGTAAGGCGAACGTACGCGGTTCACACCAAACGCCCGTCTATCCAATCTTTTCGAGCTTAACGTGCAACTGGCATACGCCTTGCCAGTTTGTACAGTGCTTGTGCGCCTGACCGCAGGAAGCGGTCATCGGAGCTGATGGCAGCGGGCCATTAGCCAACCAACATGTGGGAGAGAACTATGATCAGTGCCGCTGTAGATGTTCAGGGAGAGCGTGTCAGTCAGCCGGTAGAGGGGTCTTCATTGATCGATCTGCCAGCCACTTCGCGGCCGGTCGTGAGTCAGAATCCCAACCGCAAGAAAGTCCTGTTCGTCACCTCCGAATTCGCCGACCTGGTGAAAACCGGCGGCCTGGGCGACGTCTCCGCCGCCCTGCCCCGCGCCATGGCCCATCTGCATGATGTGCGCGTGTTGATCCCCGGTTACCCGCAAGTGATGGAAAGCGACAACCCGATCCACATCATCGGCGAACTGGGCGGCCACGCTGCGCTGCCGCCGTGCAAGATCGGGCGCATGGACCTCAAGGATGGCCTGGTCATCTATGTGCTGATCTGCCCCGAGCTGTACGAGCGCGAAGGCACACCCTACGGCGCCAACAATGGCCGCGACTGGCCGGACAACCATATCCGCTTCGCCCGCCTCGGCCTGGCCGCCGCCGACATGGCCGCCAACCTCGCGCAGATCCACTGGTGCCCGGACCTGGTGCACGCCCACGACTGGCCCGCGGGCCTGGCCCCGGCGTATATGCACTGGCGTGGGTCACGCACGCCGACCCTGTTCACCATTCATAACCTGGCCTATCAAGGCGTGGTCAGCCTCGCTTCGACGCCGGAGCTGGGCATTCCGCCCCACGCCTTGCAACAGGAAGGCATGGAGTTCTACGGCAAGATGTCGTTCCTCAAGGCCGGCATGGCGTATTCCAGCCATATCACCACGGTGAGCGCGACCTACGCCCAGGAAATCACCACCCCCGAATTCGGCTGCGGCCTCGATGGCTTCCTCGCCAGCAAGACCCAGCAAGGCCTGCTCAGTGGCATCCCCAACGGCATCGATGAAAGCTGGGAAACCTCCACCGACAGCCACCTGACCCACAACTTCAATATCGGCGACTGGGACGGCAAGGCGATCAACGCGGCTCATGTGCGCAACCTGTTCGGCCTGGACGACTCCAGCGGCCCGCTGTTTGCCGTGGTGTCGCGCCTGGTCTATCAGAAAGGCCTGGACCTCACCGAAGCCGTTGCCAGCTTTATCGTCGAACACGGCGGCCAGATCGCGATTATCGGCCGTGGCGAACCGGAAGAAGAGCAAGCCATGCGTGAACTGGCCCTGCGCTTTCCCGGCCAGATCGGTGTGCGCATCGGCTTCAACGAAACCGACGCCCGGCGCATGTTCGCCGGCAGCGATTTCCTGCTGATGCCGTCGCGCTACGAGCCGTGCGGCCTGAGCCAGATGTACGCGCAGCGCTTCGGTTCGCTGCCGGTGGCGCGTAACACCGGCGGGCTGGCGGACACCATCGAGGATGGCGTCACCGGTTTCCTGTTCAACGAGTCCACCGTGGACAGCTACCAGGAAGCCCTGAGCCGCGCGTTCAAGGTCTTCGCCTTCCCGCGCCTGCTCAATGCCATGCGTTGCCGCGCCATGACCCAACCCTTCAACTGGTGCCAGGCGGTGGAACCCTACGCCCACCTGTACGAACAACTGGTGGCCAAGGCCCTGGGGAAATCCGCTAAATAAATACGGGAGGTCTCTATAGATGCCGTCACGGACTCTGGAAACCTGGCCCCACGGCGCAATCATGCTGGACGCGCAACACACGCGTTTTGCCTTGTGGGCGCCAGATGCGTATTACGTCAGCGTTGAACTGGAACACGGCAAGTCCGTCGCCATGCTGCCCCAGGCAGATGGCTGGTTTGAAAGCGAAATCGCCTGCCCCGCAGGCACCCGCTACCGCTTCAATATCGACGGGGAACGGGATGTCCCCGACCCCGCATCCCGCGCCCAGGCCTCGGACGTACACGGCTGGAGCCTGGTGGTGGACCCGCTCGCCTACCCCTGGCGCCACAGCCAGTGGCAAGGCCGGCCATGGCATGAAGCGGTGATCTACGAGCTGCATGTCGGCGCGCTGGGCGGCTACGCCGGCGTGGAGCAACACCTGCCGCGCCTGGCCGAATTGGGTGTGACAGCGATTGAATTGATGCCGCTCGCGCAATGCCCCGGCGAACGCAACTGGGGCTACGACGGCGTGCTGCCCTACGCCCCCCACGCCGCCTACGGCACACCCGAGCAGCTCAAGCACCTGATCGACAGCGCCCACGAACACGGCCTGGCGGTGATCCTCGACGTGGTCTACAACCACTTCGGCCCCGACGGCAACTACCTCGGCCAATACGCCCAGGGCTTTTTTCGTGAAGACGTGCACACGCCGTGGGGCGCCGGTATCGATTTCGAGCGCCGCGAAGTGCGCGACTTCTTCCTCGACAATGCGTTGATGTGGTTGCTGGAATACCGCTTCGACGGCCTGCGCCTGGACGCCGTGCACGCCATCGACAACCCCGGTTTCCTGCAAACCCTCGCCCAGCGCGTGCGCCAGCAAGTGGATATCGGCCGTCACGTCTGGCTGGTGCTGGAAAACGAATTCAACCAGGCCAGCCTGCTGGAGCATGATTTCGACGCGCAATGGAACGACGACGGCCACAACGCCCTGCACGTGTTGCTCACCGGCGAAACCGACGCCTACTACAGCGACTTCGCCCGCGACACCACGGCCAAACTGGCGCGCTGCCTGGGAGAAGGCTTTATCTACCAAGGCGAAACCACCCGGCACGGCCACACGCGCGGCGAACCCAGCGCCCACCTGCCGCCCAGCGCCTTTGTATTGTTCTTGCAGAACCACGACCAGATCGGCAACCGCGCCTTCGGCGAGCGCCTGCATCAACTGTGCTCGCCCCAGGCACTGCGCGCCGCGACCGCCTTGTTGCTGCTGTCACCGATGATCCCGCTGCTGTTCATGGGCGATGAGGTCAACGCCAGCGAGCCGTTCCTGTTTTTCACCGACCACCACGGCGAACTGGCCGACGCCGTGCGCGAAGGCCGGCGCAACGAGTTCGCCGACTTCGCCGCGTTCCACGACCCGGCGCTGCGCGCACGCATTCCCGATCCGAACGCCCCAGCGACCTTTGCCCAATCGACCCCCACGTTTGCCGCCAGCGAACATAGCGATCTCTATCGACATCTGCTTAGCCTGCGCCATCAGCACCTGGTGCCGCACCTACCCGGCAGCGTGGCACTGGGCGCGCAGGTGTTGGCCGACGGCGCTGTCAGCGCACGCTGGCGCCTGGGCAACGGCAGCCTGTTGCAGATCGACCTCAACCTCAGTGCCACCGCCCTCGATCATCCCGCCAGCACCCACCTGCTATTCGAAACGCCTGCGCACCAAGGCGCGCAACTGCCGCCCTACAGCGCACGCGTCACCCTATCCCCTGTTGGAGAGCACCCTTGAGCGAAGCGAACCTGGAAATCCTCGCCAGCCGAGCGGGCCTGGCCGTCGATTGGATCGACGCGAATGGCCGCCCGCAACGTGTACAACCCGACGCATTGCGCGCGGTTCTCAAAGGCCTGGGCCACCCGGCCGACAGCGACGCCGAGATCGACGCCAGCCTGCTGCAACTGGAGCAGGTGCAACACGCCAAGCACCTGCCACCCTTGATGACCATCGACAGCGGCGCCGGCCTCGACCTGGCGCGCTACTTCGAGCCAGACACCCTGTGCCGGGTCAGCCTGGAAGACGGTGAAACCCTGGAACTGCGCCTCGACGGCGACGCGGTACTGCCCGGCGTCATCGCCCTCGGCTACCACCAGGTGCATATCGCCGACCAGGCCTTCACCCTCGCCGTCGCCCCCACCCACTGCTACAGCGTGGCCGAAGCCGTCAACAGCGACCCTGCCCGCGCCTGGGGCCTCAGCGCCCAGCTCTATGCCCTGCGCCGCCTGGGCGATGGAGGTTTCGGCGACACCCTGGCCCTGGAACACCTGGCCCGTGCCGCCGCCGAACGCGGTGCCGATGCCCTGGCGATCAGCCCGATGCACGCGATGTTCAGCGCCGACACCGGACGCTACAGCCCCTATTCACCGTCCAGTCGCTTGTTCCTCAACAGCCTGTACGCCTCGCCCGCGTGCATCCTCGGCGAGCGCGAAGTGCGTAACGCGATTGAAGCCCTCGGCCTCAGCGAAGAGCTGCACCGCCTGGAACAACTCGACCTGATCGACTGGCCCGCCGCCGCCCAAGCCAAGCAACGACTGTTGCGCGCGCTGTATGCAGACTTCCGCCACGGCGGGCATCCGCAACACGCCGACTTCCTCAGCTTCCGTCAGGCCGGCGGCGAGGCCTTGGAAAACCACTGCCGCTTCGAAGCCGTGCAAACCCTGCGCGCCGCCGCTGGTGAAGACCTCGACTGGCGCCACTGGCCCGAAGCGTGGCGCACCCCGCAAAGCCCGGCACTTGCGCAGTTCGCCGAGGAACACCGCGACGAGATCGGCTTCTTCGCCTTTAGCCAATGGTTGATCGCACGCAGCCTCGAACGCGCACAACAGGCTGCCCGTGGCAGCGGCATGGGCGTCGGCTTGATCGCCGACCTCGCCGTGGGCGCCGACGGCGGTGGCAGCCAGGCGTGGAGCCGCCAGGATGAGCTGCTCGCCAACCTCACCGTGGGCGCCCCCCCCGACATCCTCAACCGCGCAGGCCAAGGCTGGGGCATTTCCGCGTTCTCCCCCGAAGGCCTCAAACGCAACGGTTTCCGCGCCTTTATCGAGATGCTGCGGGCCAATTTCGCCCATGCCGGTGGCTTGCGCATCGACCATGTGATGGGCCTGCAACGCCTGTGGGTGATCCCCATGGGCGCCTCGCCGCGTGAAGGCGCGTACTTGTATTACCCGGTGGACGATTTGTTGCGCCTGTTGGCCCTGGAATCCCACCGCCACCAAGCCATCGTCCTCGGCGAAGACCTCGGCACCGTGCCCGACGGCCTGCGCGAGAAACTCAGCGGCCGCTCGATTCTCGGCATGCGCGTGCTGCTGTTCGAACAAGGCCACGACGGCCAGTTCAAACCCATCCTCGACTGGCCGGACAACGCCCTCGCTACCACCAGCACCCACGACCTGCCGACCCTCAACGGCTGGTGGCACAGCCGCGATATCGAGTGGAATATCCAACTGGGCCTGATCGACGCCCCCACCGTGGAACAATGGAGCGAACACCGCCTGCGCGAACGCCAGGCGCTGCGCCAAGCCTTAAGCCAGGACCCGCAGAACTTCGTCGATGAGATCCGCAACGACACCGACCATATGATCGACGCCAGCGTGCGCTACCTCGGCCACACCCGTGCGCCGCTGGTGTTGCTGCCGCTGGAGGATGCCCTCGGCGTGGAGGAACAAGCCAACCTGCCCGGCACCCTCGACACCCACCCGAATTGGCGCCGACGCCTGGCGGGCGAAGCCTCCAGCCTGCTCGACAATGCCGGCGCCGCCCGCCGCCTGGAACTGTTGGCCGTGGCGCGCAACCAGGCCCACGAGCGTGACCGATGAAACACCTGCCGCTACGGGCCACCCAACGCCTGCAATTCCACGCCGGGTTTACCCTGGATGACGCGGTGCCGCTGGTGCCCTACTTCGCCGCGCTGGGCATCAGCCACCTGTATGCCTCGCCGCTGCTCAGTGCACGCGCCGGCTCCATGCATGGCTACGACGTGGTCGACCCAACCCAGGTCAATCCAGAGCTGGGCGGTGAAGCGGCCTTGCGCCGTCTGGTAGCGGCGCTGCGGGCCCACGACATGGGGCTGATCCTCGATATCGTGTCCAACCACATGGCCGTCGGCGGCGCGGATAACCCGTGGTGGCTGGACCTGCTGGAATGGGGACGCTTGAGCCCCTACAGCGAATTCTTCGATATCCAGTGGCACTCGCCGGACCCACTGCTCAAGGGCCAATTGCTCATGCCTTTTCTCGGCAGCGACTACGGCGAAGCCTTGCAGAGCGGCAGCGTGACCCTGCAGTTTGATGCAGCCCACGGCGCGTTTTATGTCGCGCATTACGAGCACCGCTTTCCGATCTGCCCACAAGATTACGCGGAGATCCTCGGCACCGGGGTCTTGCTCAAGCCCATGGCCGAACGCTTCAGCGCACTGGCCGACCAGGACGCTGCCTACCACGAGGCCGCGTGGCTCAAGCAGGCGTTGGCCGAGCGCGCCACTGACGCGCCGGTGCTGCACGCCATTGAGCAGCAGCTCGCCACATTCGACTTCGAGCGCCTGCACCATCTGCTGGAACAACAAGCCTACCGCCTGGCCAGTTGGCGCACGGCGGCGGACGATATCAACTGGCGGCGCTTCTTCGACGTCAACGAGCTGGGCGGCCTGCGGGTCGAACGCAGCGCCGTCTTCGAAGCCACCCACGGCAAGATCTTCGAATTGATCAGCGAAGGCTTGGTGGACGGCTTGCGCATCGACCATATCGACGGGCTGGCCGACCCACGGGGCTATTGCCGCAAGCTGCGCAGGCGCGTCGACGCATTGGCGCCAGGGCGGCACTTGCCGATCTTTGTCGAGAAGATCCTTGGCGAAGGAGAAACCCTGCGCGAAGACTGGCAAGTGGACGGTACCACCGGCTACGAATTCATGAACCAGCTGTCGTTGCTGCAACATCACCCCGACGGCTTCGCCCCGCTGGCCGAACTGTGGAGCCGCCACAGCGAGCGCCCCTCGGCGTTTATCGAAGAAGCGCGGCTGGCCCGCCAGCAAATCCTCAATGGCTCCCTCGGCGGCGACTTTGAAAGCGTGGCCCAGGCCCTGTTGCAAGTGGCCCGCGACGATGTGATGACCCGCGACCTGACCCTCGGCGCGATCCGTCGCGCCTTGCAGGAGCTGATCGTGCACTTTCCGGTGTACCGCACCTATATCAGCGCCCGTGGCCGCAGCGCCGCCGATGACAAACTGTTCCAGCAAGCCATGGACGGTGCCCGCAGCACCTTGGGCGAAGGCGACTGGCCGGTGCTTGATCACCTGGCCAACTGGCTCGGCGGCCAGCCGTGGCGCGATCGCCCGGTGGGCCGTGAGCGCAAGATCCTCAAGCATGCCTGCGTGCGCTTCCAGCAACTGACCTCGCCCGCCGCCGCCAAGGCCGTGGAAGACACTGCGTTCTATCGCTCGGCGGTGCTGCTGTCGCGCAACGATGTGGGCTTCAGCACCGAACAGTTCAGCGCGCCGCTGGCCGACTTCCACGAGGCCAACCGCCAACGCCTGCACAGTTTCCCCGACAACCTGCTGGCCACCGCCACCCATGACCACAAACGCGGCGAAGACAGCCGTGCGCGGTTGGCGGTGCTCAGCGAATGCGCGCCTTGGTTTGCGCAGCAGGTGGAGCATTGGCGCAGTCTGGCCGCTCCGTTGCGCCGAGACGCCAGCAGCCCTTCGGCGGGCGATGAATTGATCCTCTATCAAGTGCTGCTGGGTAGCTGGCCGCTGGACGCAGACTTCGCCGACTATCAATCGCGTCTCTGGCAATGGCAACAAAAAGCCCTGCGCGAAGCCAAGTTACACAGCAGCTGGAGCGCACCCAACGAGGCCTATGAGCAAGGCGTCGAAGCCTTCCTCACCCGCCTGCTGCAAAGCGATGCTGGCCATGCGCTGCGCACGGCCATTGGCGACGCCGCCGAGGTCATCGCCCGCGCTGGCGCGATCAACGGGCTGGCGCAATCCTTGCTTCGCATCACCGTGCCGGGTGTACCGGACCTGTACCAGGGCGCCGAGTTCTGGGACTTCAGCCTGGTGGACCCGGACAACCGTCGCCCAGTGGACTTCAACGCACGGCAACAAGCGCTGCAAACTCCACCGGACATCGGCGAACTGTTGTTGCACTGGCGTGACGGGCGTATCAAACAGGCCGTGATCGCCCAGGCATTGGCCTTGCGCAAGGCCCATCCCGGGCTGTTTCGCAGCGGCGGCTACCTGCCGCTGGAAGTACTGGGCAAACACGCCGCACACGTTGTCGCGTTCGCCCGTGAATATCAGGGCAAACACCTCGTGGTGGTGGTGCCACGCTGGCCCCATCACTTGCTTGAAAACGGTGTTCAGCCCCGGATCGATGCGCAGGTTTGGGGCGATACGCGGGTCGCACTACCGTTCGCCGCCACGGCACAAAAATGGAAGGGACTTTTCCACACAGGCGCAGTCACACCAAACAAGGAGCTGGCGCTGAGCACTGCCCTGGGGGATTTCCCGGTCAATGTCTTTATCAATCCTGATGATCAAGAAAGCTGAAAATTTTCTGTGAGGAGCATTGCGATGAGTACTGAAGACAAACGCATACGGGAACTGGCCCATCAGATCTGGGAGTCGGAAGGCAAACCCCATGGCCAGGACACCCGCCATTGGGAGATGGCGCGCAAGCTGGCGGAGGCTGAAGCCTTGACGCCGAGCAAGCCCAAGGCGAAGGCGGCGGCCAAGCCGAAAGCGCCACCCAAGCCAAAGCCGCCCGCCGAGAAAAAACCCAAGGCACCGCGCAAGCCGGCCAGCTAAACAGCGATCCCCTGTGGGAGCGGGCTTGCCCGCGATGGCGATGTTGAATGTACCGCCGCCATCGCGGGCAAGCCCGCTCCCACAGGGGACGCCATTCACTCTGAATCCAGTATTGACCTGACCACTGTCAGCCAGGCGGCGTTCGCCTCGAGAAAACCCTTTTGCAGGAGCACCCCCATGAGCAAACCCGACAAAACCCCACCGACGCCCCCAAACGAGCCGTCGCGGATTCGTGAAGGTTTGCCCTTCCCCCTCGGCGCCACCTGGGATGGCCTGGGCGTCAACTTCGCGCTGTTCTCGGCCAACGCCACCAAGGTCGAACTGTGCCTGTTCGACGATACCGGCGAGGTCGAGCTGGAACGCATCGAACTGCCCGAATACACCGACGAAACCTTCCACGGCTACCTGCCCGACGCCCACCCCGGGCTGATCTACGGCTACCGCGTGTACGGTGCGTACGACCCGGCCAACGGCCACCGTTTCAACCACCACAAATTGCTCATCGACCCCTACGCCAAACAGCTGGTGGGCGAACTCAAATGGTCCGAGGCCCTGTTCGGCTACACCATCGGCCACCCCGACGATGACCTCAGTTTCGACGAACGCGACAGCGCGCCCTTCGTGCCCAAGTGCAAGGTCATCGACCCGGCGCACACCTGGGGCAACGACCAACCGGTGCGCGTGCCCTGGGACCGCACGATCATCTATGAAACCCACTTGCGCGGGATCAGCATGCGCCACCCTTCGGTGGGTGAATCAGTACGTGGCACCTGCGCCGGGTTGATGGAAGACGATGTGCTCAAGCACATTCGCCAGCTCGGCGTGTCATCCGTGGAACTGCTCCCCGTGCATGCCTTCGTCAATGACCAGCACCTGCTGCAAAAAGGCATGACCAACTACTGGGGCTACAACAGCATCGCGTTTTTCGCCCCCGACCCGCGCTACCTGGCCAGCGGCAAGATCGCCGAGTTCAAGGAGATGGTCGCGCACCTGCACGAGCAGAAACTCGAAGTGATCCTCGACGTGGTCTACAACCACACCGCCGAAGGCAACGAGCGCGGCCCGACCTTGTCCATGCGCGGGATCGACAACGCCTCCTACTACCGCTTGATGCCGGATGACAAGCGCTTCTACATCAACGATTCCGGCACCGGCAACACCCTGGACCTGAGCCACCCGTGCGTGCTGCAAATGGTCACCGACTCCCTGCGCTACTGGGCCAACGAGATGCACGTCGACGGTTTCCGCTTCGACCTGGCGACCATCCTCGGCCGTTACCGCGACGGTTTCGACGAGCGCCACAGCTTCCTCGTGGCCTGCCGCCAGGACCCGGTCTTGCGCCAGCTCAAACTGATCGCCGAACCCTGGGACTGCGGCCCCGGTGGCTATCAAGTGGGCAACTTCCCACCGGGCTGGGTGGAATGGAACGACCGTTTCCGCGACACCGTGCGCGCCTTCTGGAAAGGCGATGACGGCCAACTGGCCGATTTTGCCGCGCGCATGACCGCCTCCGGTGAGATGTTCAACCACCGTGGGCGTCGCCCCTACAGCTCGGTGAACTTCATCACCGCCCATGACGGTTTTACCCTGCATGACCTGGTGTCGTACAACGACAAGCACAACGAGGCCAACGACGAGAACAACCAGGACGGCAGCAACAACAACCTGTCCTGGAACCACGGCGTCGAAGGCCCCACCGACGACCCGGAAATCAACGCGCTGCGCCTGCGCCAGATGCGCAACTTCTTCGCCACCCTGTTGCTGGCCCAGGGCACGCCAATGCTGGTGGCGGGTGACGAGTTCGCGCGCACCCAGCACGGCAACAACAACGCCTATTGCCAGGACAGCGAAATCGGCTGGGTCAACTGGGACCTGGACGACGATGGCAAGGCCCTGCTCAAGTTCGTCAAACGCTTGATCAAGCTGCGCCTGGCCTACCCGATCCTGCGCCGTGGGCGCTTCCTGGTGGGCGACTACAACGAAGACATCGGCGTCAAAGACGTCACCTGGCTCGCCCCGGACGGCAACGAAATGACCACCGAGCAATGGCATGACAGCCATGGCCGCTGCCTGGGCATGCTGATGGATGGGCGCGCACAGGAAACCGGGATCCGCCGCCCGGGTGCCGACGCCACCTTGTTGCTGGTGGTGAATGCTCACCATGACATGGTCAATTTCCGCCTGCCGCCGGTGCCGGAAGGCGAGTTCTGGACCTGCATGGTCGATACCAATCAACCCTCGGTACGTGGCCAGGAACGCTTCGAGTTTGATCACGAGTACGCCGTGACCGGCCGCTCACTGCTGCTGTTCGAACTGCAACACTCGGAAGAGGTGTGACATGACGCTCCATGGATTCCTCCAGGGCAGCGGGCGCTATGGGAACACCCAGGCCCTCGGCGAGGCACTGAAGGTTCTTCAACGTGAAGAACTCGATTGCCTGCCACTGCCGGGCAGCGGCGAAACCCTGGAGCGCTTCAGCCGTTTGGCCCAGGTCGCAGGCCATGACCTGAGCCTGTGCAAGTTGTTTGAGGGGCACACCGACGCCTTGGCGATCATCGCCGAACTGCATGGCCCGCTGCCGCCGTCGGGCAGCACCTGGGGCATGTGGGCCGCCGAGCCGCCGACGGCCAAGGTCCGCGTACGTCGGGACGGCCAGCATTGGGTCGTCGAGGGGCGAAAGGCCTGGTGCTCCGGTGCGGCGGTGGTCAGCCATGGGTTGTTGACCGCCTGGAATGAGGCGGATGAACAGCAGTTGGTCGCCGTATCCATGGACCAACCGGGCGTCACGGTGACGGACACGGGCTGGCACGCCGTGGGCATGGCGGCCACGGGCAGTGTCGAGATTGTGTTCAGTGGCGCTACAGGCATGGCGGTCGGCGGGCCGGGGGATTACCTCGCGCGCCCCGGTTTCTGGCAAGGCGGGATCGGCATTGCCGCCTGCTGGTACGGCGCCGCGCAGCGCCTGGCTGAAACGCTGCGTGCGCACTGCACCCAACGCCCGGAGCCCCATGCCCTCGCCCATCTGGGCGCGGTGGACAGTGCCCTGCACAGTGCGGCCTGCGTGTTGCGCGCATCGGCCCAGCAGGTGGATCAGCAACCGTTGGCCAATGCCCAGCCATGGGCGCAACTGGCCCGCGCGTGTGTCGAGGACGCCGTGGAGCAAGTGATCCGCCACGTCGGTCGCGCCGTCGGCGCGGGCCCGTACTGCAAGGATGCGCACTTTGCGCAGTTGATGGCGGACCTGCCGGTGTATGTCCGTCAGAGTCATGCCGAACGCGACCTGGCTGCGCTGGGTGAAAGCGTGGTCGGTGCACCCACAGGGAGGTGGCAGTTATGAAACCCAATCCGATTGTTGGCCAGGGCACGCCGCTACACCGTTGGCAGGCATCCACGCAATTGGCGCAACTGGCCCACATCAGCGTTGCGCAATTGGTGCCCGAGGGGTGTCGTGCGGTGATTATCGCGCCGCACCCGGATGATGAAGTGCTCGGTTGTGGTGGGCTGTTGCAAGGGTTGGCTGCGCTGGGGCGGCCCCTGCAGTTGATCTCCGTCACCGACGGCAGCGCCAGCCACCCGGGCTCGCGCCGTTGGCCGGTGGAGCGGCTGAATGTGGTGCGCCCGCAAGAGTCGGCCCAGGCCCTGCACCGCCTTGGCCTGCCCCTGCACAGTCTGAAATGGTTGCGCGCAGGGTTTGCCGACAGCCAGGTGGCCGCCCGCGAGGATGAACTCGCGGCGTTTATCCAGCGCCATCTCAAGGCCACGGACGTGGTGTTCGCCACATGGCGTGAGGACGGCCATTGCGACCACGAAGCCGTGGGCCGCGCCAGCGCCGTGGCAGCGCAGGCCGTCGGCGCGCGTTTATATGAGCTGCCGGTGTGGGCCTGGCATTGGGCGTCCCCCGACGGCAGCCAGTTGCCCTGGCACCGCGCGCGCAAAATCCCGCTGACCAGTGCAACCGTGGCGCGCAAACGCCATGCGATCCACGCGTTTGCCAGCCAACTGGAAGGCGACCCGCAGATCGGCTTGCCTGCGGTCTTGCCGCCGTATGTGGTGGAACGTTTGCTGCAACCGTTCGAAGTGGTGTTTGTATGAGCGTGGCCACGCCGTATTTTGACCAGTTGTTTGCCGGTAACGACGACCCTTGGGCCTTTCGCCAACGCTGGTACGAGCGCCGCAAACGCGCACTGACCCTGGCAATACTCACGCGCCCACGCTACGCCTCGGTGTTCGAACCCGGCTGCGCCAATGGCGAGCTGAGCGCCGAGCTGGCGCCACGCTGTGATCGCCTGCTGTGCTGCGACACGGCGGCTGCCGCCGTCGCACTGGCGCGCAACCGCTTGCTCGGATTACCCCAGGCTCGTGTCGAGCAAGCGCGCTTGCCCGAACAATGGCCGAGCGAACGGTTCGACCTGATCGTGTTGAGCGAGTGGTGTTACTACCTCGACGTAGCGGACCTGCACCGGTTAATCGAGCACGCCCTCGGCTCGCTGAGCGACGACGGGCAACTGCTCGCCTGCCACTGGCGCCCGCCCATCGAAGGGTGCCCGCAAACGGCGGACCAGGTGCATGCCGTGCTGGCGCAACGCTTGGGAATGGCGCGGGTGGTGAGCCATCACGAAGCCGATTTCCTGCTCGATCTCTGGAGCCGCGACGGCCGTTCGGTGGCGACACGCGAGGGCCTGCAATGATCGGCGTGCTGATTCCCGTGCATAACGAAGAAGCCTTGCTGGCGGAATGCTTGAAGGCCGCAGTGATCGCCGCCAACCACCCCGGTCTATTGGGCGAACAGGTACAGGTCCTGGTGCTGCTCGACAGTTGCAGTGATAGCAGTGCGCAGATTGCCCAGGCGTACCCGGTGCACAGCCTGTCCGTGCAGGCACGCAATGTGGGGCGGGTTCGCGGTATCGGCGCCCGGCACTTGTTGAACCAAGGCGCGCGGTGGATTGCCTGCACGGATGCCGACAGCCGCGTTGCACCGGACTGGTTGGTGGCGCAATTGGCGCTAGGGGTCGAGGCCGTGTGTGGGACGGTCACCGTAGACGCCTGGAGTGAAGGCTTCGATCCGGCCGCGCAGATCCGCTATCACCAGGCCTATCAAGCCCGCGACGGGCACCGGCACGTGCACGGCGCCAATCTGGGCATGAGTGCAGGGGCTTATGTGCGGGCCGGCGGGTTCGAGCCACTGGCCTGCCATGAAGATGTGCAGTTGGTGCGCAACCTGGAGCGCTGCGGGGCCTCCATTGCCTGGAGCCACTCCCCGCAGGTGATCACCAGTGCCCGCCTCGATTGCCGCGCCGAGGGCGGCTTTGGCGATTACTTGAAGACCCTGATGCACGCCCCGTGAAAAAAACGACATTACAAGATGTAAAAGCGACCAGTCCTTGACTATGCTGAGGACGCCTTGCGGGCAATCCAGGGTTGGAGTGCCGCGCAATCACCACAGCGGAGCCTGTGGTGAATAAAAGAGCGTCGTCCCGTCAACGGGGTACGACCCGCATTCACCGACAAGGACGTGACACCCATGAAGCCTGCCTCCTTAAGCGAAGGCCGCCGTGGCCCGGCGCAAATCTGGAACAGCGCGCCGCAACTGGCGCAAATCCCCGTCATCCATCCGTCCAAGCTGGTACCACCGGGCGCCCGGGTGGTGGTGATTGCCCCGCACCCTGGCGATGAAGTGCTGGCCTGCGGCGGCTTGCTGCAACTGCTCAGCACCCTCGACCACCCGCTGCAATTGATCTCGGTCACCGATGGCAGCGCCAGCCATCCCGGTTCCCATGTGTGGCCGGCGAGCCGCTTGAGTGTGGTGCGCCCCCAGGAAAGCGTCGAGGCCCTGCGCCGCCTGGGCATGCCGCTGCACAGTTTGAAGTGGATTCGCGGCGGCTTTTGCGACAACGCCCTGGCCGCGCGCGAACAACCGCTGAGTCAATTTATCGCGCGCTACCTGCAACCGGGGGATGTGGTGTTCAGCACATGGCGCAACGACGGCAATGACGACCATGACGTGGTCGGCCGCGCCAGCGCCAAAGCCTGCAGCCTGGTGGGCGCCCGCCATTACGAACTGCCGATCTGGGCATGGCACTGGCCGGCGCGGGAAACCTCGATGATTCCCTGGCAACGGGCGCGCAAGGTGCGCCTGGACACCTGGAGCGTGGCGCGCAAGCTGCACGCCACCCATGCCTATGCCAGCCAACTGGCCGGCGACCCCGAGATCGGCCTGGCGCCGATGCTCGCCCAGGTGCTGCTGGAGCGCATGCGCGAGCCCTATGAAATCATTTTTGCCTAGGCCCGCAACTGGTCTACACCTGTTATTTCTGACAGTGGCGGTATGCGCAAGGCATGACTAAAGTGCAAGCGTGCTGCACAGGTTGAGATGCAGTCGAGAAACCCATGCCAACCCCTTGCATTGGCCGGTGTTTTTGATCAGGTAACCCCCGATCCGTATCGTGCATAACGTTGTCATGGTCTGGACCGAACCGGAAAACACCGGTGACGGAACAACACCCCTCTACGCGAGGACAGATCATGCGCGGACAGATCCCCCCCACGCTGTACCTGAGCTTGGCCACCTCGGTGGTCCTGGCCGCATGGCCCCTTGTCGCGCCAGCGGCCTGTGTCGTCACCCCTGCTCCCACGGGCCAGGTCTTCACCTGCACCAGCGGCACCGACCCCGGTATTACGGCGCTGACCGGCGACAACGAAGTGTTGTTTCCCAGCGGCGACAGCGTGATCAACGGAAATGTGGCGTTAGGCCCGGGCAACGACCTGGTGCAGTTGGACGCGCCGGACACGCGGATCAACGGGTCGGTGAATATGGGCGATGGCGTGAATATTTTCCGGCTGAACAAAGGCACGATCACCGGGGCGGTCAACCAGGGTTCCGGCACCGATATCGCGCAGATCAGCGGCGGGCAGGCCGGTGCCATCAGCCAGGGGGCAGGCGTCGATCGCTTCGCCATGAGTGGCGGCACGATTGCATCCCTGGCCCAGGGCGACGGGCATGACACCTTCAACATGAGCGGCGGCACCATCACAGACGCGTTCGAGGACGGCGACGATGCGACGATGACCGGCGGCAGCATTGGCCGGGTGGACATGAAGCTGGACAACAACCTCTTCGACATGCGTGGCGGCACCATCATCCGCAACCTGGTAACGGGGTTTGGCAATGACACTATCCGGGTCTCGGGCACCAGTGTGATCGGTGGCAACATCAGCACCAGCGGCGGGACCGACAGCATTACTGTCACCGGTGGAACCATTGGCGGGCAAATCCTCGCCAGCGCGGGCGAGGACCATTTCAGCTGGATCGGCGGCGGGCAAATCCGTGGGTTTGTGCTGATGGGCAACGACAACGACACGGCGCTGATCCAGAACCTCACCGAAGCCAGCCTGGCGACCACGCCGTTGATTGACGGCGGCACGGGCACCGACACGCTGACGTTCGACAACACCCAGGCCGCAACGCCGGGACGCTATACCAACTGGGAGCAGGTGACGCTGGACAATAACGCCACGTTCACACTCGGCGGCACCTTTGTACTCGGAGACACCGTCACCCAGACCGGCACAATGACCCTCAACGGCAGCAGTTCGCTGCTGGTCGACACCGGCATCATCAGCCCATTCACCGCCGGCCAACAGGTGACACTGAACAACGCCGGCAGCATCGATATGACCACCGGCAGTTCCACCGCCACCGACTCACTGACGGTCAATGGCAACTACAGCGGCAACAACGGCAAACTCCTGCTGCAAAGTGTCTTGGGGGCCGATGGTTCGCCCAGCGACAAATTGGTGGTGAGCCAAGGCACCCTCCAAGGCAGCACCGCCATCAGCGTCAGCAACCTCGGCGGCGCAGGTGCGGCGACCTTGCAGGATGGGATACAAGTGGTGCAGGCCACCAACGGCGCCAGCGGCAGCGCGGGGGCGTTTACCCTGGCCGGTCCGGTGTCTGCCGGGGCGTTTGACTATCGCTTGTTCAAGGGTGGGGTCACTGCAGGCACGGCCGAGAACTACTACCTGCGCTCCACCGTGCCGGTCACCCCACCGGACCCGGTGATTATCGTCCCGCTCCCGAGCCCCAGCCCTGACGAACCGCCGCTGCCGCCCAATCCAGGGATCACGCCGATTCCCATCTACCGTCCCGAAGTACCGATCTACGCCGCGCTGCTTCCAGCCGCCCAGCAAATCGTCCAGGGCATGCTGGGCACTTATCACGAGCGCATGGGCGACCAGGGCCAGCAACAGGGCGATCCCCTTCGCGCTGGTTGGGGCCGGGTCTACGGCAGCAGCAGCCGGCAAAGCTTTGCAGGCACGGTCAACCCCACGCTCAACAGCTCGATCACCGGGTTTCAAGTGGGCAGTGACCTCTATACCCACCGCACGGAAGGCGGCACGGATGTGCACACGGGGTTCTTCGTCGGCCATAGCCGCTTGAGGGGGGATATCAAAGGCTTCAATGGCGGCTGGCAAGACAACAACGCCGGCAACACCACCCTGCGCGGCGACAGCCTGGGCGCTTACCTGACGCTGATTGCCGCCAACCAGGCTTATCTGGATGTGGTGTTGATGGGCACGCGCCTCGACGGCCATAACGAGTCGGACCGTGGTGTGAAGATGGATACCCGTGGACATAACGTGGCTGCATCGGCGGAAGTGGGCCGGCCATTCCAGGCCACGCCCCAATGGGTCGTAGAACCCCAGGCCCAGTTGATCGTTGGCAAGACCAAACTGGACCGCCAGAACGATGGTGTCTCAGACGTTGCGTATAAAGCCGACACCACCGTCACCAGCCGCCTGGGCATCCGCCTGCGCGGTGATTACCAGGTCAGCGGCATGCCGTTGCAACCCTATGCCCGCGCCAATATCTGGCACACCCGGGGCGGCCAGAACACGGTGACCTTTGCCGACGTCACCGACATCGATACCGAGCAGAAATCCACCACCCTGGGCGTCAGCCTCGGCGCCAACCTGACCGTGGCGCCGGGCGTCAGCCTTTACAGCGAAGTGGGCTTCAACCGCAACCTGGACAGCAATGCCTTGAATGGCCGACAAGGCACGTTGGGGTTGCGCATGGCGTTCTGAGGTGCAGCATCAGAAATCCACCGTCGCCGACAACTCGAACGTGCGCGGCGCGCCCAGGCCCAGGCTGGCCGTCAGCGGCATGCCCCAGTACGCCTTGTCGGTGACGTTGGTCACCGTGCCACGCAGGGTCACCGGCCGCCCGGCGACCTGCATTGCATACCGCGAGCCCAGGTCGAAAATCGTATAGCCGGGAATCGACTGCGCGTTGTCATCACTGATGTATTGCTGGGACACCGCCGTCGCGTTGGCCGTCAGCGTCAGGCCGGAGACCAACGGCGTGTCCCACTCCACACCGAGCTTGCCTTGCAGCTTGGGCAACCCGGTGGCCGTCTTGCCTTCATCATCGCCCCCCGGCGACTTGGTGATTTTCGGATCAACATGGGCCACGCCGCCCATCAAGCGCACGTCGTCGATGGGCGAGCCGAAGAAGCCCCACTCGATGCCACGGTTGCGCTGCTCGCCGCCAAAGGAAAACACATTGGTCACCGGATCGGTGGAGCTGCCCGGGCGCTCGATCTGATACAGGCTGAGGGTGTGGGTGAACGTGCCCAGGTCGAGCTTGAGGCCGATCTCCTTCTGCTTGGATTTATACGGGGCGAACACATCGCCGTAGTTGGCCGCCGTCATCGGTGCCATCGCGCCTTTGCTCAGGCCCTCGATGTAGTTGGCATACACCGAAACCTGCTCCGTGAGCTTGACCACCACGGCTGCGGCGGGTGTGGTCGCGCTTTCGTCATAGCCGGGCTTGTTACGGGCGCCGGTGGTGGTATTGAAGGTGTCCGTGACCACGTTCTGGCGGCGCACGCCAAGGGTCAGTTGCACCTTGTCGTCCAGGATCGACAAGGTGTCCGCCACGCCGTAGCTGGTCAGGGTGGATTCGGTGTGTGCCACCGGCGCAAAGCTGCGCGGCGCCTCTGGCCCCCAGGTCGGGTGATAGATATTGGTCAGCCAATCCGCCCCGGGCACCCAACGCCGGCCGTAGTCCTTTTGCTTGTCGGCATACCGCGTGGCGTTCACCACCCACTGGTGCCCGACCGGCCCGGTCTGCCATTGGCCCTTGAGCCCCGCCTCGCCCGAGGTTTTCTCGATGTCCATCTTCAGCTGGCCCATGCTGGTCTTCAAATCCCCGGCGTTGTTGATCACCTGGGCCGACATCGCGCCGCTGTAGCGGTAGTGGGTCTCGCTGGCGCCGAACGCCGCGTAGGCCAGCAGGTGCTCCGTCAGGTCAAATTCGCCGCGCACGATCGCGCCCTGGTCCTTGGTATCGACAAACGCCCAGTCCGGGTTGAGCAAGGTGTCCGACTTCGGCGGCTTGGGCACGGCCACATTCGCCGCCAGGCTGATCCCACGGTTCTGCCCGCGCACCCGATCTTCGCTGTTGTAGAGGTCGGCCGACAGCCGCGCGCGCTCGCCGCGCCAATCCAGGCCCAACGAATTCAACTGGGCTTTCTGCTGTTGATGCTCGGTCGCGGTGTCGCCATCGCGGTACATGCCGTTGAAGCGCACGCCAAACTGTTGCTCATCGCCAAAGCGGCGGCCCACATCGAGGTGGCCGCCGAACTGCGCATCGGACATGTAGGTGGTAGTAAAGCGAGTCAACGGCTCAGCACCGGCACGTTTCGGCACCAGATTGACCATGCCGCCCACCGAACCGCCTGGCGGCATGCCGTTGAGCAATGCCGACGGGCCTTTCAACACTTCAATGCGCTCGTACATTTCCGGCGAGATGCGGTAGTACGGCGCCACGCCAAACAGCCCGTCGATGGTCACGTCGCTGATGCTGGTGGCGAAACCACGGATCGAATAGTTCTCGCTGTAGGTGCCCTTCAGGCCGTTGCTGAACACCGCAGGGTCGGTTGCAGCGATCACATCGGTGACGGTCTGGGCCTGGCGATCGGCAATGAACTTTTCCGTGTAGCTGATGGTGCTGAACGGCGTTTCCATAAAGTCCTTGTTGCCCAGCAGGCCGAGCCGGCTGCCGTACGCCACCTGGTCACCGGCGTAGGTCAGCGGCAGGTCGGCGGCCGGCGCTTCACCCTCGACGCGAATGGCGGGCAAGGTGGACACGCGGTTTTCTTCGGCTTGCGCCAGTTCTTCGGCGAATGCGGGGGCGCTGCTGATCGCCAGCCCGAGCAAGGCCATGGAGGCAAAACCCGGACGAGCGGGCACAGGGGTACGTGTACGGTGAGTCATGGAAGGCTCCGTAAGGTGGGATGTTTTTTTAGTGTTGGCAGTGTGAAGCGGGGTTAACGCCTGGAGTCAGGGTTGGTAGCCCTGGAGCACATCGGCGATCACTTGCTTGATCGAGCTCGGGCTGGCCGCCATGACGTACCAGGCGTCGGCATCGACAAACACCACGCGCCCGGTTTTCCAGGCATTGGTCTGGCGCAATAACGGGTTGCCCAGGGTTTGCGCGTTGAGCAACGGGCGATGCTCCATCACCGCCGTGCGGTCGACCACGTAGAGAATGTCCGGGTTGGCCTGCTGGATGAATTCACTGGAAATCGGCTGGCCATGCAAGCCGGCCTCGGCGGTCGGGCTCGCCGGTTTCACCCCCAGTTCGGTGAACACAAAACCGTAGCGCGACTGCACGCCAAACGAGCTGAACGCGCCGTTGTTATGCAGCACCACCAAGGCGCGCTCGGGGCGGTCGGCGGTGACGCGCTGTGCTTCGGCGACCTTGGCGTCGAGGGCGGCGGCCTGTTGTTGCGCCAGGGCCGGCTTGTCGAAGATCTGCCCAAGGGTCAGCAAGTGCTGCTTGATCACCTCGATATGGCGCTTCTGGCTGTCGCGGTAATCCACGTCGAAATGCACCGTGGGCGCGATCTCGCTGAGTTCGCCGTAGTGTGGGGCCTGCAACGAGGTGATCAGGATCAGGTCCGGCTTGGCCCCGTGCACCCGCTCCAGGTTCGGCTGGACGATGGCGCCGGTGTCCACCACCGCCGCGTCATCCTTGTAGCGTTGCAGGAACGGCGGCACGAAGTCCTTGGGCATGCCGGCCACCGGCACGCCGAGTTGGTCGAGGAAGTCCACTTCGTTCATGTCCAGGGCCACCACCCGTTGTACGGGCGGCTGAACCAGTGTGGTGCCCAACGCGTGCGTCACGCTGATGGGGCCGGCGGCCGAAGCCGGCCCTGCGCCAAGCGCGGCCAGTAACAGGGCGCAGGCCCAGGCGGAATGTTTGCGGTTCATGGGCGTTCTCATGCGGGGTTGAAGTAGTTGCACAGGCGGCCACGGGCGCCGTGGGTGATCTCGAAGTCGAGGTCGTACAGTTCGCCCAGGCGGGTTTCGTTGACCACCTCGGCCACGCTGCCGGCGCAATGCACGGCGCCGGCTTTCATGGCGAGGATGTGGTCGGAGTAATGGGCGGCGAAGTTGATGTCGTGCACCACCAGGATCACCGTGCGGCCCTGCTCGTCACACAGGCGGCGCAGCGCGCGCATGATGTGCACGGCGTGCTTGATATCGAGGTTGTTCAACGGCTCGTCGAGCAGCAGGCAGTCGGTCTGCTGGGCGATGGTCATGGCCAGGAATGCCATTTGCCGCTGGCCGCCGCTGAGCTCGTCGAGGTAGGCGCGGCGCAGGGCTTGCAACGCGAGGAAGCTCAGCGCGTCATCGATCACGCGGTGATCTTCGCCGGTCAGCGCGCCACGGCTGTAAGGGAAGCGCCCGAAGGCCACCAGTTCCTCGACGGTCAGGCGCAGGTTGAAATCCGGGGCCTGGCGCAAGGTGGCCACGCGCTTGGCGTAGTCACGCAGGGGGATGTCGCCGACTTCGCGACCCTCCAGGCAAATGTCGCCGCCGCTCGGTGCCATCAGGCGCGCGATCATCATCAACAGCGTGGTCTTGCCGGCGCCATTGGGGCCGATCAGCGAGGTCAGGCGCCCAGCGGCAAAGCGCGCGTTGACGCCAGCCAGCACGGTCTTGGTGCCGTAGGTTTTGTGGAGGTTGTGCACAGTGATCATCGGGTGCCTCGGGTGCGCAGCATCAGCGCCAGGAAGTACGTGCCGCACAGCAGGTTTACAAGAATGCTGACGGTGGTCTTGTAGTTGAAGACGTGCTCGACCAGCAGTTGCGCTGCGATAAACATCGCGATGGCAATCGCACTGCCCATGGGCAAGGTCACGCGGTGACGGAACGTACGCGCCAACGCATAGG
This sequence comes from Pseudomonas sp. Marseille-Q1929, assembly GCF_017316265.1. NCBI lineage: Bacteria > Pseudomonadati > Pseudomonadota > Gammaproteobacteria > Pseudomonadales > Pseudomonadaceae > Pseudomonas > Pseudomonas sp. Marseille-Q1929. The sequence continues at coordinate 64,653 of NZ_JAFLWU010000012.1, read as the reverse complement.
TGGTGTTGGCCACAAACACACCCATGAACGCCGTGGGCCCCAGCAGCCCGGTGGAAATCGCCACCAACGCCGCGACCAATGCCAGTTGCAGGCGCACCACGCGCGGGTAATCCACCCCCAGCGACACGGCTTGGTCACGGCCGAGGGCGAGCACGTCGAGGGTCGGCAAGGTGCGGGCAAAGCCCAGGCACAGCGCCGCCACCAGCAGCCCCGAGAGCAGCAATTGCTGCGGCTGCACACGGTTGAACGATGCCTGGCTGAAGCCTTGCAGGATCGAGAACTCGCCGGGGCTGATCTTCAACTGCACGAACTGCGTGACCGTGCCGATCACCAGGCTCAACACCAGGCCCAGCAGCAACAGGAAGTACACGTTGCTGTGGCCCTCGCGCAGCAACCAGCGTTGCAGCGCCCAGGAATAGCCGAGCATCAGCAGCACCGACAGCACAAAGTTGCCCTGGCTGCCCAGCACCACCAGGCTGGCGGTGCCCAATACCAGCACCAACACCGCCTGGAACAACAGGTACACCGCTTCATAGCCCATGATCGCCGGCGTGAGGATGCGGTTGCCGGTGAGGGTCTGGAAGATGATCGACGACCACGCCACGCACACGCCGCCAATGCATATCGCCGCCAGCCGCGCGAGGCGCTTGGGGATCACGTAGTCGAAATCCAGCCCCGAACGGAACAGCACAAAGCCCAACGCAAGGACGAGCACCAAGACCCACAGCCGCTTCATCGCTGCCTCCAGACGATCAACGCCAGGAACAACCCACCGCCGACGATGCCCGCCGTCAGGCCAATCGGCACTTCGAACGGGAAGATCAGCAGGCGCCCGAGAATGTCGCAGGCCAGCAACAACGCAGCACCGCCGAGGGCTACGATGGGCAGCGTGCGGCTGAGGTTTTCGCCGTAGTACAAGGCCACAAGATTGGGAATCACCAGCCCGACAAAGGGGATCGAACCGATGGCGATCACCGTCGCCGCCACGGTCACGGCCACCAGCAGCAGGCCCAGCGCCGCCGTGGCCGCGTAGTTCAGGCCCAGGCTGCTGGCCATGCCCTCGCCCATGCCCATCACGGTGAAACGCTGCGCATACAGGTAAGCCAGCGCGACGATGGGCAGGATCAGATAAATGATCTCGTAGTTGCCCTGCACCACCTTGGAAAAATCCCCCAGCAACCAGCCCTGCATGCTTTGCAGGATGTTGTGGCGGTACGCATAAAACTCGGCGATGGCGCTGAGCACGCCGCCGTACATAAGGCCAATTACCGGCACCAGCAAGGTGTGGTGAAAACGCAGGCGCCGGATGATCGCCAGGAACACCAGGCTCGCCGCGAAGCAACACAGCAGCGCAAACAGCATACGCATGCTGGCGCTGGCGGCCGGCGCCACGCCCAGCGAGACAAGGATGCCGAGCTTGGCCGCGTCCAGGCCGCCGGTGGTGCCCGGCTCCACGAACTTGTTGCGCAGGATGTGCTGCAAGATCACCCCGCACACCGCCAAGCCCACGCCGGTCAACACTAGCGCTGCCAAGCGCGGCAAGCGGCTCGCTGTCAGCGTCAGCCATGCATCGCCGTCAGATGCAAACAGGTCGATCTCGCGGGCACCGACCAGCAGCGACACGCCACACAGCACCAGCAACACGCCACAGCCCACAAGACGCATCATGCAATCCGCCAACCACGGGCCGCCCGGCGCTGGGCAAGGAAATGCGCGTACCGCCCACCGCTGGCCGCCAAGACCTTAGGCGCGCCCTGCTCGACGATCTCGCCGTCATCCAGCACCAGAATCTGATCGGCCATGGCCACCGTCGACAGCTGATGGGCGATCACAATCAAGGTGCAGCGCCCGCGCAACCTGGCCAGCGCCTCGGCGATGGCGGCCTGGTTGTAGGTATCGAGGGCGGCGGTGGCTTCGTCCACCAGCAGGATCGGCGCGTCCTTGAGCAACGCGCGGGCAATGGCGATGCGTTGGCGCTCGCCCCCCGACAACCGCGCCCCGCCCTCGCCCACCGGCGTGTGCAGGCCCAGGGGCAGCCGCGCAACGATCTCGGCCACGCCGGCTTGCTGCGCCACCGCCGCAATCTCGGCCAGGCTGGCGTCCGGTTTACCGAGGCGGATGTTGTCGGCAATGCTGCCCTGGAACAGGTAGGTGTCCTGGAAAATCTGGCTGATCTGCGCGGCCAGCGCTGCTTCGGACATCTCGCGCACATCCACGCCACCAATCAACACCTGGCCCCGGCTCGCGTCGAAGAAACGCGCCAGCAGCCGCACCAGCGTGGTCTTGCCCGAGCCCGACGCACCGATCAGTGCGGTCATGCTGCCCGGCTCGATGCGCAGGCTCACCCCGCGCAGCACCCGGGGTTCGCCAGGGGCATAACGAAAACTGACGCTGCGCAATTCCACCGAACTGTCCATTGGCGTTTTCGGCTGCGCGGCGACCGGTAACGGCTGCTCGGCCAGAATGCTGTGCACCGCATCGAGCTGGGCGTTGGCGCTGCGCAGGATCTCGCCGTAACTGGCGACTTCCAGCAGCGGTTCGATATAACGACACACCAACACCAAGGCCACGCAGGCGGCGATGGCTTCGTGGGCATCCAGCACGTCGCACCACAGCGCGACGGCCACCAGCAACGCGCAGAAGATTCCTTGTACCGCCCAGGCATTGAGCACCGCCGACAATGACGAGCGATAAATCAAACGCTGGCCGGACTGGCGTTGCTGGTCGATGGCCTGGTCCAGCAAACGCGTGGCGCCGCCGCTGCCATTAAACGCGCGCAATACCGACTGGGCCTGGGCGAACTCGACCATGCGCTGGCTGGTCTGGGCGAAGTGCTGCTGATAAGTGCTGTCGGCACTGTGGCCGAGGCGCGCGGTGAGCAGCATCACGCCCACCAACACCGGCAGCGCCAGCAACGCCAACACACCCAGGGGCCAGTGCAACACCATCAGCGCGGCAACCAGCACCAACGGCGTCACCGCGCCACTGATCACCGGAGTGAACACATGCGCCGGCAACTGCGCCACCGCCATCATGCCCTGGGTGATGAGATGGCCGAGCCGCGCACTGTTTTGCGCATTGAACCAGCCCACCGGCAGGCGCGCCACGTGATCGCCGAGGCGTTGCCGCGCGCCTTGCAGCACCGCCACGCCGACGGCCACACCGGCCTTGTCGAGTGCACGGCGCCACAACGCGCAGGCCATCACGCCGACCAGCAGCGCGACCAACCAACGCCCAGCCTCCACTGCATCCCCGGTCAACAAGTGGCTGAGCACCGGCACCAACGTGAGCAAGGTCAACCCGCTGAGCAAGCCGTAGAACACCGCCATCACGGCATAACGGCGCAGCGTGGGCGCGTCTTCACCGAGCAGGCGCACAAAAGTCTTCAGCATGGTTGCACCGCCTGTGATTCGCTGCGGGCGTAATCGCCCAGTTGCCATAACCGCGCGTAGAGCCCGCCGTGGGCCAGCAGGTCGGCGTGGCGGCCCTGCTCGTGCAGGGTGCCGTCGTGGATAACGAGGATCTGGTCGGCATGCATCACCGTGTCGAGCCGATGAGCAATGACCAGCAGCGTGCGGCCCTGGGCGAAGCGCGACAGGGCTTGCTGGATTGCCACTTCGTTGTCGGCATCGGCGGCGGCGGTGGCCTCGTCGAGCACCAGCACCGGCGGGTCCAGTAGCACGGCGCGGGCGATGCTGAGGCGCTGTTGTTCGCCGCCGGAGAGCTGGGCGTCTTCGCCGATTACCGAGTCATAGCCACGTGGCAGCAGCAGAATGCGGTCGTGGATATTCGCAGTGCGCGCGGCGTGTTCAATGTCCAGTTGAGTCGCGGACGGTCGGCCGAGGGCGATGTTGTCGCGCACGCTGGCGTTGATCAGGCGCACCTCTTGCAGCACAAACCCGATGCGCTGGTACAACAGCGGCGTGTCGAGGTGGCGCAGGTCGGCGCCGCCGAGGGTGATGCGCCCACTGCTGGAGTCGAAAAACCGCAGCAGCAGGCGCGCCAGCGTTGACTTGCCGGCACCGGACAGGCCGACGATGGCCGTAGTCGTGCCCGGTTGCAGGGTAAAGCTGATATCGCTGAGCACCGCGTGGTCGGGCTCGTAGGCATACCCGACCTGCTCAAAGCAGATCGTGTTGCCCCTGGGCAACTGCACGGCCGCTTGCGCCAGCGTCGGTGTGTCCAGCAAGCCCTGCACGCGCTGCGCGGCGCCGGTGGCATTGTTCAAATCGTGGGTGATGTAGTGCAACAGCAGCAACGGCGCGCTCAGACCCGGCGCCACCAATACGAAGGGCAGCACGTCCACGGGCGCGATCCAGCCCAGGCCAACAAACAGCGTACCGGCTGCCAGCACCACACCGAGCACGGTGACCGGCGCGATCATCGCATTGGCATTTGCCATCGACGCCACCAGCGGGCGGGTGAAGTCGATAAAGGTCGTGGCGAACGTGTCGATAGCGCTGCGATAAGCCCCGTGCGCCTTGCCGCTGGCGCCAAAAGCCTTGACCACCGGGATGCCATTGACGAACTCCACCACCGCGTTGTCGATGCGCGCCATCGCGCTGATAAATTCCTGCATACTCGCGCCGCTGGCGCGCATGGCCCGCGAGAAAAACAGGAAATACCCGGCAAACGGCAGCAGCGCCACCAGCGCCAGGCGCCAGTCCATGACGAACAGGTAGATCGCCGACACCAGCACCGCCCCGCCCGCGCGGCCAGCGGTGGTGTAGAAATGCGCGGTGAGGCTATGCAGCGTATTGATGTCGTCCTGCATCGCCCGTTTCACTTCGCCCGATGCCCGGCTGCTGAACCAACCCAGCGGCACACGGCTCAAGCGCTGGGTGATCGCGCGGCGCAAATGATGGGTCAGGCGATTGTCGGCCAGGTGGGCGAGCAGCTCAGCGGTAAAAATCAACGCCATCCCCGCGAAAAGGCTGACAGCGCTAAGGCCAACAACCCACCACACTTCGCTCGACAGCTGACCACCAGCGCCGAGTACACGTGCGGCGATATGGGCGATGGCCGCCAGCGGCACCAGCGTCAGCATCGCGCCGACAGCGGCAAGCCCTGCGGCTATGCAAAGACGCCCACGGATAGGCGTCAGCATCCGGCCAAGCGTGCCTGCGACTTGAGGGGTGGCCGAAGCCGCTTCAGGAGAGTCCATTGACAGAAAAAGTCCGTTTGAGAATCAGAATCATATTTAGTTGCATGACTATAAACTAATTTGCGCAAAGCCGACAAGACAGCTACAACCTTGTGTTCAGCAATTAAGGAATACCCATGGAACCCGCAAAAAAAACCGCCACCCGCGGCCGCCCGCCGAGCATCACCCGCGAACGCATCGTCGACGCCGGCATCGAGATGGGCCTGCCCAACATCACCTTCGTCGGCCTCGCGGCGGCGTTGGGCGTCAGCCATATGGCGCTGTACAAACACGTGGCCAACCTCGAAGCGCTCAAGGCCATGGTCGCCGAAGAAATCTTCACCCGCTGGCAGATCCCCCAGGACTGCGGCGATGCCGATGGCGGGTTGAAGGACTACCTGATCGTGTTTGCCACCTCGGTCCGCGAATTCGTCAAAACCCACCCGGGGTTGACCCCGTACGTGATCCGCCGCGCAGCCGCGACCGCGCCGATGCTGGCGAAGATTGATGGGCACCAGGCGTTGATTGCGCAGGGGTTTGGGGTGAGTAAAGAGCAGGCACGGTGGTTGCTGGCGACGGTGGCGTTTCACTGCATGGCGGTGGCGGATACGGTGTATACAGTGACGCAGCGGGAGCCGGTGGTGGAGACCTCTCGTGCCGCTGAAGAGGCGGAGATGGAGGTGGAGTTGGCGCGGGGGATGGAGGCGTTGGTGGTGGGGGCGTTGGTGATGGTGGAAGGGGTTGCCTGAGCGTTGGCATGGCCTGCCTCGGGCAGGCCGATCGCAGATACCCAAGTGCGAACTGCGCTGCACAGCTACCAAGCGCAGAGCGAGGTTGGCTTCTTCGCGGTGCTGCATTCCGCCGTGAACTGCTCCTCACTCGCCCAACTAATCGACAGTGTCGCCAGCAACTCTCATGCATTTAGACAACTTGGCCAGGATCTCAACAGCGCCGGCAGCCCTCTAAAAAACGCCCGCCACCAATTTCGAAGAACTGTTCTATACAACGCATAGATCACGCCTCGGCGTCATATCACGGAGCACCTACAATTAGATTCGTCGGCACACCTGCTGCCGATCACAATCGGACGCCCGGCCAAACGTCATATTCGGAAAACTTGGCGCAGGGACAGCATCCTGTTTCAAGCATAAAAACAGAACCCCACCAGCAAACTTAATTATTTCTCAACAGCATCAGCTATTGCAGAGGATTTATAAATTTTAGATTTCAATTTTCTATAATTACTTATAAATGTTTTATTTGCCGGATCTGCTTTAAGTGCCTTCTGGTACACCTCTCTTGCCGCACCGCAATCTTTTCTATGATTCTCTAGCAGCTCTGCGTAGCTCGTAACGATCCATTCACTTGTAGGTGACATCTCGAAAGCCCTTTCATATAACGACTCCGCCAAAACATAGTTTTCTCTAACTTTTTCCAAAAAAGCCGCATACACACCTATAACCCAAACACTCCTCTCGCTTAATCCAATAGCTGACTTATAATAAATTTCTGCCAAATCAAAGTCTTCTTTGGCATACGCTAAAAACTCTGCATAACTAGCGGCAATCCATCCGCTTTTAGGTTCAAGATTAAGCGCTTTTTTGAATAGCAATTCAGCAGACTCATAATTCTGGAGATGCGTCTGCAAAAATTTTGCATAGGTACAAATATTCCAAGCATCACTTGGATTTAGGTCTATTGACTTCCTAAACAACGAGTCTGTCACGTCAGGCTCATTTCTATTTTCCGCAAGAAAATTCGCATACCCCCCTGTAACATCCGCACTACTTGGATCAAGATCCAAAGATTTTTTGTACATTTTTTCTGCAGAATCAAGATCCTCCAACGTCACTTCTAAAAATCTGGCATAGCTCCCTACAATGGCTGCATTGCGAGGATCGACTTCAAGAGATTTTCGGTAAACCTCTGCACCTGCCTTTAGATCCTCACGTTCTTCAGCCAAGAAAACCGCGTAGGCTTCAATACACTCTTCATTGCCCGGATCCAACCCTAAAGCCTTGTTATAAACCTCCTCCGCAGAATCTAAGTCCCTGCGGGCATTTACTAGAAAACGTGCATAGCCGACTAGCGTGGTGACATCTTGCGAATCTAATTCAAGAGCTTTTTTAAACATCTGATGCGCTGCGTCGTGATCGCCAAGTTCGTTCGCCAAAAACAGCGCATAGCTTCTAGCTAACTCAACAACGCGAGGAAAAACCTCAATTCCCTCTAAATAAATCTTGTTGCGTTTATCTGGATCTAATTCTTCTCTGGCTTGAATCTCCCAAGACCACCAGCTACGTCCTTGGCGCACCGATTGCGTTAGTATCGCCCCTGACCTCTGCTCTTCGGGTGTTCCGTGCGCAAAAGATTCGCTCAGCTTACTAGCCTGCTCGCGGTATCTTACTGCTCTTTCCTGACCAAGCTGGGCAGTGCGCTCAGCAATTGCAGCAACATCAAAGTCTGATACTAATTTGGCAGCAAGCTGAAGCATAAACTGGTCGAACCCAGGTATTTTCACTATAACGCCGCGATGCTTTTCCAAAACATTTAATGCCTTCTCTGGCGGAGGCGAACCATCGCGATAACACCAAATCATGCGACCAGCGATATCCCCTAGCTCCAGCCCCATAAGCATATTCATTAAACTCCCATCATTACCACCGTACCCTACCACCACAGGTGTAAAATATTGGAATAGCTTCTTTAAAGCAATTTTCCATCCTTGCTCCATCGTTGATACGCCTACCGCATCATTGATAGGGTGCAGATACAAATCACGATGTATCTTTGCGACTAATGGCCGACGTAACTGCGGCCTTACAAAACCAGCTAGCGATTCATGAGCAACTACTAAGGGAGATTGGTGCGCATGCATTGCTAGCGCATCAGCTACCAGATTATCGAAATTCGTGGTGACTACCACCTTATGCCTCGTGTGCTGAATTATTTCCGCCAACAATGAATAACCCAAACTTGGCGATTTCCCTTCCATGGCGGCTTCTAACTCAGCGTACCCCGCCTCCCTATCGCCATCAAACCTTCTTTCAAATATCTTCGGATAATTCTCAGCAGCGGTTTCCCAAGTTAAATCATCTACACCGCAGGAAGTGATCCACTCGTTGAGAGAACGATTGTCTCCACACTCGCGTAAATGTAAGTCTTTGAGCCACCTTTGAGCCAGATGCTGACCTGTTGGGATGCCTGAAGTGAAGGATGCTCCTGCTCCGAGAATGAACGCAAATTGTCGGTCTTTCATCGAACTGTGAATCCGTGACATCTCATCTAGGACACCATCCAGCGTCCACTCAGTAACATTCGAATCTGCCATGTCACTCAATCCTTTTGATCAAACATCGGGCAGCTAACAACCTCGACGTTCTACGAACGAAAAATTTGGTTCCAATGCTAGCAGTTTTATTCGACACAAACGCAGCACTTGATTTTATTGAACCACTTCTTGCTTTTTTGGAGGCTACTTGAATAGCACCGGATTCAGTGACAGTCGAGGCTTGACCGTCGCTATCCGGCGGTGAGCAATCACTCAGAACCTACAATCACAGCCTGATAGCCAACAAAATCAACCACTCCCTTAAGGCCTCCATTGTTGCCTGCCGGCCCCAATCCCCCTTATAGTCCGCGCCATCGCCCACATGGCGATCAGGTTTGGCGACCTGACTATCGGATGCAAAAGCACTGCGCTTTTTTGCAGATGCTGCTGCACCTACGCAAAGCTGCCGTTTATGGCCGCTGTGCGCGGGAGACCTTCGGGTCTGCCGGGTCTCCGATACCGGTTCGCCAACCTGCGTACAGCTGCCACCCTCTCGTTTGGCGACGTTTGAGTGGCGGTCAACCTGCATTTATCGGAGTTTCAACGATGGAAAGATATATCCCGCTGACCGGTATCGATCTGGTTCCCGCATCCCTGCTGATTGATTCCGAAGCGCCGCTTGATGTGCTGCAAGCGATGGCGGATTTTCGCATTCGTACTGTGACGCAAGTCCTGGAAAACATCGCGTTTCGTAGCGAGTTGGAAACAGATGCCGTGGTGCTTTCGGACTTCGCACAATTGCTGGCCATTCCGCTACGCGATGGTTGTGATCTGCTGGATGTCATCGGTCAACGCTTGCGTGCGGAGGCTGCAGATGCGGAGGCAGCACCTGTACCCACTGCGATCTAGCCTTTAGCCAGTCAACGCGCGTTCGGGTCGCTGCACTTGCAACGCGCGTCTTGATATATGTGTTGCTGATCCACCGCCATCGCGGGCAAGCCCGCTCCCACATTTGGATCGTGGTGTATCAGTTACTCAAGAAAACGCAGCCTCTATAAATGCCTCCAGCGCTTTGTCTTCCAGGACTTCGATAGAGAAGTGCCCAAACCGCTTAGGCAACCAAATAATCTGTGCCCCCGACGGGGATTGCAGGTTCGCGCGGGCCAACGGTTTTCCATTTTCGTTCTCTGGCTGAACACCGACGGCCATCAGTTCGTCATACGCCCTCTCGATATCCGGCGTCGAATAGCCGTGGCGATAAATCATCCCTTCTCCTGCGGAGTCCAACAGCCCCTTCAGGTTCCCCGCCAATGGCTGGACCAACATGAAACGCTCTTGACCGGTCAGCGCAATCGCTTAGCGTACGTGCAGGCACCTCTTTCCCAGGCGAGGGTTTTGGAGATCCTGGCATTCAGGATCTGTGCGTAGTAGGCGCAGGCCTCTTCGAGGGGGCAAAAAGGGGAAAGATTTATTTTTTCAGAAATAAATCTGTCCATTTCCACTTTTTCTATGGGACCAGCGCCGATAAAGATTGGCTGGTCCCGCGTGATTCGGAGATCAACGCTTTAGGGCTTCACATTCGTTACGCAAGTTGCTGTCTTGAATGTTGCCGCAGCTTTGTCCGTTGATTTTGGCATTGCAATAAGCGCGTTGATCGCTGTCACTGATGTTGCTACAGCTTTGACCGTTCATTTCTGCCAAGCAACTGGCCCGAAGGTCGCTGTTCTGGATATTGCCGCAGCTTTGACCATTAGTTTTGGCGTTGCAATAAGCGCGTTGATCACTGTCACTGATGTTGCCGCACCTTTGACCATTGGTTTTGGCTTCGCAATAAGCGCGCTGATCGCTGTCACTGATGTTGCCGCAACCAGCATGGGCGTAGGTACTCAACATCAATAACATCGCAATGATGGCTCTCATCACTCTCTCCCTAGGGTGTCAGGAAATAGCCTGACGCTGACTGATCCAAGATGATCTTGCTGCTGCAATGAGCCATCAAATTGGCATCATTTTTTGGGAAAGTTCCATGGGGGGGGGAGTGTAAAAACGTACATCGAGATGCATCACATCCAGCTAGCAATCTGGGCCAACCGCCGGAACGCTCTGACGAACATAATAATTGTCGAACTCGCTGCTTTCGACCAACTGGAAGCCATGGCGGATATAAAAGCGATTCGAAGCGCTTTCTTTGAGAGCACCCACTTTAATAGAGAGCGCAGCTGCATCCGCCATTTTGAAAATCTGAGTGAGAACAGCAGACCCTACACCTGATCCTTGCGCGTTCGGTCTCACATACAAGTGGTCGAGCAAGAGTTCATTGGGGTGATGCTTGACCACTACAAAACCAACCCTCTCTCCAGATACCTCGATGTAGTGTGTGTTGCGGGCTTCAAAACCGCTAAGAAACCGCTCGCGTGCACGCACCGGATCAAATCGCCCAACACGCTCCAGACTTTCGCGCATGGCTTCAATTCGAATGGCTACAAGATTGTCCAGGTCGCTTTGTTGAGCCAGGACCAAAATGACTGGGGAATTTTGATTGGGTGCGACGGGCATATTTTGTGCTCTATTTACCATCCCGGAAGGCCAGTATAGAGGGCCTGATAGGTTCAAGGCAGTCAACAACCGCGACCGCAATTTCACCAGCCCAAAGCTGAAGCGGCGGATGGGGGAGATTGAATCAAAAAAAGGACAGATTCATTTCTGAAAAATAAATCTGTCCCTCATAAACGCAAAAACGCATAAACGATGCTCGAGCCTGTGTCACCCCTTGGTCAGATCAACCAACGGCGTCTGCCGCACCTCAGTCTCTCGCCCATCCTGAATCTCGCTAACCTGCTTCAACGCTCTATCCACCGCCGCCTTATCCGCCAACAAGCTATAGCTGATGCGGAACTGCTTGTGCTCCTTGGGCCCAATTGTCGGTACTAGATTCAGTGGCCGCTGATAACGGCGGTTGTAGGAAAAACTTGTCCCAGGCTCCAGCCCTGTGACATAGCCCTGGCCTTCGGTGTCGGTGTTTTTCCACAGGGAAAACACGGGCAGTGTCTGGGTATTGAAGCCGACCGCAACGCCCAGGCTGCCGGCCTTGTTATGCAACACGGTCAACGTATCGCCTTTGGCATCGGCATACGGCACCACGTTGTACACCGTTTCGTCGTAGTCCCTGGTCGGTGCGCGGTAGGTTTGCCAGTCGGGCAGATCGTCCTTGGCCTTGTCGTTGAACGGCGACACCTGTTTCACCGGCGCGGCGAAACGAGCGCCCTGCTCCAGGAACGGGGTGCTGAAGTTGCTGTGATACAGCGCCTGGTATTCCTTCGGATAGTCGCCGTTGTTGGTCAGCGTGTCGTTGAGGGCGAACACGACACTGCCGGGTTCGGTCACCAGTTCGGTCGCGACCGAGAAGTCGACCTTCTTGAACGCCTGCTCTTTCAGCTCGCCGCGCAGGGTAATGGCGTACGGTGGTTTTTCATCGATATGCAGCGTGACTTTATTCGCAGGAATGTTGGCAGCACGACCGTGCAGGGTCAGCAGTTCGCCGTTGTCGACGCCGGGGTGGCCGACCCATTCGTATCCGCAGCGAGTGACCAGCTCATTGAAACCTTCCAACCAGCCCAGACCACCGCGGCCATTGAGTTCGATAAAAGACGGATTGACCACTTCCTTGACCGGCGAATCCCAGCCCATGCGTACATTGCCAACCGAGGCCTGCAAGACGTTCATTCCGCGAGTCGGCACTACCGAGAGTTTCATCGTGCCGTTATCGATGTCGACGATACTGACGCCCTCCTGCCGACCGCCGTGCAAGGTGCGCAAGGTAACGCTGAAGGGTTTGTCGGTTTTTATTCCGAGTTGTTGACTGGTGATCTGCCAGCTCTGGGCGGCTTTGTCAGTGTCGAGCAGAACGTAATCCCAGGCCATGGCGTGGGACGCCGCGGACAGTGCGCTGATGGCAACAAAAAGTTTGAGCGGGGTCATGGCGGCAGCCTTTCTTGGAGTTGTGCCATTTTTATAAACGCGATGAAACGTTTCAGCAAGCTAAAAGATCGACACGGTGATGTCGCTGATAGCCCATTTCTGCATGCTGTGACCGGCTAAAATCGACCCTAGGATGCTCTTCGCGAAAGGCGGCAATCGGCCAAAAGCTGCCGCTACCTGGGATAAACCTCAAGCGTTCCAACGCCCGAAATGAGCCCCCCCGTAACCGCAAAACAAAGCCTGTCAACATGCCTCTCAACGCGTCGCACATTGACCTATCCGAAGAAAATCTTTAAGCGCCGCCTGATAAAGCGTCAATGGCTGATTGTCCGCATTGAATAGTGCAAACGGAATCATCGTAAGATGTGAAAACGACGTGGAGTTTATCGAGTAGGTTTTCTGCCTGCAAAAGCGCTGATCCTTATTCAATATAAAATCGAACTTGAAAAGGTTTGTCCGCGTACACCAACTGGGGATCAAACCCAGACTCAGGCCCGTCAAGTAATCTTGTCCGCAAGCGCCGCCAGATGAGAACTCCGAGATCTTTATTTCTAATGCCGGCAGGGTCGGAGCGGCGAGGCTGGAGCCCGTATCCTGTGCATCGGAAATGACTTTGAGTGTCGCTGCGTATGCGTCCTTGCCGAAGCGACTGTCTTTCCATGGGGAGTTTATTGCGTAACTGAAGCTGGAGATGATTTCTTGTGTTTCGGGTTCAGCGGGTTCGCTGATTGTCGGCTGGGACGAATAAGATGTGCAGCCGGAACAGAGTATCGCAATGCTGACAAACACAAATCCGTTGGCTATTAAGCGACGCATACTCAATTTTCCCTAACTATCAATTAGCCGACATTCCTGTCACTTAATGCCGTATAGCATCTTATCTACACGCCGGATTGCTGAATCAGCATAACAGGGCAGACTGTATGCGCGACACATCGGGAGAGAGAAAAGGCCACCGCCATGCGTTCTTTGCCCCAATCCGATGCGAACGATTGGGCAAGTGCAATGCAAATGGGCGGTCAGATGGAGTGCAATTACCCACCCTAGAGGCCAACAATGTGGTGTAGGCCAATTTGGAAAGGCAGCATCAGAGCACATATCCAGCCCCCCTCCAAAACTGGTGCAACCGGTGTTACGAGTGTAACGCCCTTCACCAAATGCCCGGTTTCATTGGCTTTTATGCCTGTTACACAGTTGGGCGACATAGCGTACCCCCGATGTAACGCTGCCCCTGCGTGTAACGCTAAAGTCAGCATCTTCCAGGGTCCCCACCATCGAACCCAAGCCAAGAGCATGACCCACCCGCTTCGCTGAAGGAGCAATACCACAGGGGCTAAGGGGCTACCCCAATAAAACCGTGTCACCAGTGTTACGCATGTTACATAAGTATATAACTATATGATTTTATTAGATTTATATTGCGTTACACAGCTATGTCTGGCTTGCCGACATGCGTGTTACATGGCGAAGAGTTGTTACATCAATTAATGCCTTGGCAGGAGCTGACTGTGATGATTGCGGCGGGTACCATCGACCTAGGGGCTGCGTTTAAAAGGGCCGCTACCGGCCAAAAGCAGTTCCTCAATTCAGTGGCGTTTTCGTCCGAAAAAACACCATTCAGAAATGTCTGAAAGAGGACGCGCAGGCACCTACCTCAAGGACGATGCAGCCCTGTCGCATCCCGCCAGTACAAGGTTTGTTCGAACTGAAAGCTAATAAGAAAGAAGGCCGAACACGAGTGAAATATGGACTGAGCGATTTTATCCAAATCTTCCATAGCCGACTCCCCCTCTGGTTCGGGCCCTTTAATTCTGATGGTGCAACGCACCGCGACAGGGAAGGCGATACCCATTGTATTCTCAGCATAAATCGTAGGGTCATCGAGTACGTCATTGGTACTCAATTTAAGTCCCGAGTTAAATTCAGCGGATAGCCCATTTCCTGCGACCTCTATTTCCCAAGCACCAGCATTCGCAAGTGCTTTGCTCAGCGTCGAAATTGTGAGCGTACTATCAGCTTCCAAGCACAGATCAAGACTCATGAATCCTCCCTTTTCCTTGGCTGCACACTTGCACCAAAATTTTTGAATGCGATCTTCTCGACAGTGTATTTGGCTAGCGGTTTGAATGTCTGCTTTTGGCCGAAAGCAGTCATCACTACCCTGTTCAACATCGCCTTTCGTAGCGAGTTGGAAACTGATGCCGTCTTCGCACAATTGCTGGCCATTCCGCTACGCGATGGTTGTGATCTGCTGGATGTTATCGGTCAACGCTTGTGTGCCGGGGTTGCGGGTGCGGAAGCAGCGCCTGTACCCACTGCGATCTAGCCCTTAGCCAGTCAACGCGCATTCGGGTCGCTGCACTTGTAACGCGCGTCTTGATATATGCGTTGCTGATCCACCGCCATCGCGGGCAAGCCCGCTCCCACAGTTGGATCGTGTTGTATCAGATACTCAAGAAAACGCTGTCTCTATAAATGCCTCTAGCGCTTTGTCTTCGAGGATTTCGATAGAGAAGTGCCCGAAGCGCTTAGGCAACCAAATAATCCGTGCTCCCGACGGCGATTGCAGGTTCGCGCGGGCCAGTGGCTTTCCATTTTCGTCCTCTGGCTGAACACCGGCGGCCATCAGTTCGTCATAGGCCTTCTCGATATCCGGCGTCGAATAGCAGTGGCGATAGATCATCCCTTCTCCCGAGGCGTCCAACAGCTCCCTCAGGTTCCCCGCCAATGGCTGGACCAACATGAAACGCTCTTGACCGATCAGCGCAATCGCGTAGCGCACGTGCAGGCCACCTCGTTCCCAGACGAGGGTTTTGGAGATCCTGGCATTCAGGATCTGCGCGTAGTAGGCACAGGCTTCTTCGAGATTGTTCACCAGTACATCTACGTGACTGAACTTCAGATCCATTGCCGCCCTCCTGTTGAATGACGTGCGTGTTAATCAGATTGCGCAAACCGGTCGCTCGCCCAGCCGCTCTACCAGCCTGACGAGATAACCATCAGGATCCTGAACGATGAATTCGCGCTGGCCGACTTCCAGATGTTCCGCCCGATACCAGGTGTCTTTGCATTCCAGGTACAGCGCAAATCCAGCCTCTTCTAGTTTCTGCATGATCGGTGCGACAGCCTCAACATCAATTTGTAGGTTGATACCTCTGCCAAACGGCTTGGCGAGTGGCGCGGAAAGCCATTGGCCCGCGCTGGGCTCAATCTGCTCAAGCATGACTTGAGCGCCGCTTGAATCAAGGTAGGCAAATCCGTCTTCCGGGCGTTGATAAACTACTTTGAATCCCAGGCAAGAAACCCAGAAATTCAGGCTGCTCTCCAGGTTGGTTACCATTAACTCTGGAACCAGTTTGTTGCGTTCGAACATCAGATGACTTCCATTTCACAAAGGTCTTTCGGTCAGCGGGCATGATCATGCCAAGCCTACAACACGCGTATTGATACAGGCTTCACTGATCCACCGCCATCGCGGGCAAGCCCGCTCCCACAGTTGGGGTGCGTTGTATCAGCCTCCTCCGTCAACAAGATCAATCGAAGAACTCCATACCTGCATACGGCTGGCGTCGGCATTGTTCAAGCCGGGAAGCCAGGTTGCCGACATGCACTTCCAGGCGATGCCCGTCGGGATCTGCAAAATAAAACGAGCTGCCTTCGCTCGAATTGGATTTCCACTCGGTAACGTCAAGACGCCGCAAGCAAGCGGTGACTGCTTCAAAATCGTCCTGCGCCACTGAAAACGCGTAATGGGTGTAATCAGGCTGTTGCTCCGACACTCGGTTCTCATCGAGGGACAGACAAAGCCAGAGATCACCGAGGGACAGATAAGCCCCCTTCTCCCATCGAGCGGCCAATTTAAAGCCGGGAAGAGCACGGTAAAACTCAATACTGCGAGAGAGATCCACAACCGCCAACGTAAGATGATTCAAGCCAATCAACATGAGCATTTACCCGGTACCAATCCATTAGAACCGGTGAGAGTATCAACACCGACTTTTTCAATACAATCGACCAAGATCGGCCTGGCGAAATTTTGCCGGTCTTGCAATGCGCGTCCTTTCTTGTGGTCTCTACCCCGACTCCGCAAAAGGACACGCTCCATGTCGATCCGCCCTGCCCTTTGCCTGCTGGCCCTGCCGTTGTTCGCCGGCTGCCAGTATTTCCCCCACACCGATTACTTCACGGCACCTGCAAACGAGGCCAACCCGGCCTGGATACGCATCGTCAACTTCACGCAGCATGCCGATCTGTACCAGTACGAAAACAGCAGACGTTCGGGTGGCGTCATTCGCAGTGGGCCGCTGCCGTTCACCGTTACGCAGGATGAGGGGATGCCCAAGGCCGGGCAGAAGCTCACGTCGGACTATTACGAAACGCGGGTAAGACCCGGCATTGAAACGCACGTGGGCATGTTCTGGGAGGGGGCGCGCACGCAATCCTGCTCTGTCACGGCGAAGTTCACGCCCCAGGCTGGGCGCTTTTACCAGTTCCGGCTGACTTCCGGCTCGGCTGGCAGCTGTACGCTGTACCCGTCGCTGATCGAGCGCGACAAGGACGGAGACGGCTGGCATCTCACGCCAAACCCGCAGGTGACGTACAAGGGCGAAGGGCCCACGGCGAAAACCCATTACGGCAATAGCCGCTTCGAGGATCCCGATTACCATCCACCTGCGGAGCTTTATCCGGGCGTGGACGTTTTATAAGGAGTTGTGCAGTGGGTGACAGGAATTACTGGCTAACGCTCGGCTTACGAGCATCAGAAGATCTGTTTGCATGGTCGGCTTTTGTCGCGCAAACCGAGTTCCTGTGGCAGGACACAACTTTGGTCCAGGACGCGGTCGCTTGGCAGCGTGTTTGGTTCGAACTGGAGATCATCAACGGGCTGGCGTTGGCGCAATGGGACGATGAGGGAAGGCCTGATGATTGGGCAGGTGCCTGGAACAAAGACTATCGGCAAGATGCGGCTGGCCTGGCGGCTGAGTTGGTGGGAATGCTTGGCGATGGCCGAAAATAATTCATGCCTTGGTTTTTCTTTCACTGGTCCACCGCTATCGCGGGCAAGCCCGCTCCCACAGGTGGAGTGTGTTGTATCAGCGACATTTAGCGCGATAACGGCAACTGGTACCTCACCTCCGACAAGGTAACTCCGCCCCTCTCCAGCGTACGCTCACTCCCCGCCTCCTCAACACACCCCGCCCTGCGATAAAACCGGATAGCCCGTTCATTCCCCGCCAACACCCACAGCGTCAAACGCTGAAAACCCTGCGCCCTCAACTGCTGCACACCGGCTTGCCACAAGGCCAGCCCCACACCCGTGCGCCAGTGCGCGGCCAGCACGTAGATAGCCATGACCTCACCACTCTCCCCCACGACTGCATCTTCATCGCGGCCGGCGCCCATGCATATCCAGCCAACTACCTGCCTGTCCGCCTCCGCGACCACCACATTGGATTCACCCGATTCAATCGAGCGGCTCCAGAACGCTTCTCGCCTTGCCAGGGTTGCGCTCAGCGAGTGCAGGTAGTCGACAGGCATCAGGTCACGATAGGCGGCTTGCCAACTGCTGATGTGCACGTGGGCAATGGCCTTGGCGTCGGAGGGCAATGCGGTACGGATCATCGAAGTCGTCCTTCTTCGGGTAGGGAATGCAGGTGGAGCCAGTCTGCCGCCATTGCGTGACAAAACCGGTTCACTACAGACAAACGCTGCGGTGGCATAATCAGTCTCCATTCATACCAGAGCCGTATCAATGAGCGCCGATCGTTACGACCAACTGGCCATTTTTTCCATCGTCGCCCAGGAGCGCAGTTTCACCCGCGCCGCCGCCCGCCTCGGCATGTCACAACCGGCCTTGAGCCGTGCCATGCGCCAGCTGGAGGAACGCCTGGGCGTGCGTTTGCTGGCGCGCACGACCCGCAGTGTGTCGGCGACCCAGGCCGGGGAGCATCTGTTGCAGGTGATCGCGCCGCGCTTCGAGGAGATCGACAGCGAGCTGGCCTTGCTCAGCAAGTACCGTGACACACCCGCCGGCAAGCTACGGATCACGGCCGGGGAGCATGCGGCGATTTCGGTGTTGCATCCGATGCTCGGCAAGCTGCTGCCGGACCATCCCGACCTGAATATCGAGATTATTGTGGATTACGGTTTCACCGATATCGTCGCGCAAGGCTTTGATGCCGGGGTGCGCCTCGGTGAGCAGGTGGCCAAGGACATGATCGCCATGCGCATCGGCCCGGATATGCGCATGGCGGTGGTGGGGTCGCCGGCGTATTTCGCGCGGTACCCGGTGCCGCTGATTCCCAACGAGTTGATGGCGCACAACTGCATCACCTTGCGCATGCCAACCCATGGCGGGCTGTATGCGTGGGAGTTCGAAAAGGCCGGCCAGGTATTGAACGTGCGGGTCGAGGGGCAGTTGGTGTTCAACACCATTGCCATGCGCCTGGAGGCGGTGCTCCAGGGCTTGGGGTTGGCGTACATGCCCGAAAACCTGGTGCTGGAGCATGTGGCGCAGGGCCGCCTGGTGCGGGTGCTGGAGGATTGGTGCGAGCCGTTTTCGGGCTACCACCTGTATTACCCGAGCCGGCGCCAAAGCTCGCCGGCGTTTACCCTGGTGCGCGACACTTTGCGTTATCGCGACTAGTGCGCGTCGAGGGCGGCGGTGGTGCGCTGGGCCGCCGCGACGTCGCCTTGCTCGGCCAGTAGCTTCGCCACTTCGCGCAGTTGTGCGGTGCTCAAGCCTACTCGCAGACTCGCCGCGATATGTGAGCGCAGTTGCGGCTCGACACCGGGGGTGACGGCCAACGCAGCGACGGTCGCCAGTTCGCGGCTCTGCCAGTCCAGGTTGTCCCGCGCGAAGATGTCGCCGAACAGGTGCGTTTGCAGGTATTGATTGATCACCGGGGCGAACTCGAACAGCGGCCCTTGGACTGGGGCGCCGGCGATTTTGGTCTGGTTGGCTTTGCCGAGGATCAGTAACTGTTCGCCGACAGGAATCAGCGCGACGGGCTCTCGTCCTGGCTCATCTTTAATACCGTTTTGCTGACGCGCTTGCACCACGCGCATCAGCTCGCCGAGGGCGTTGAGGCTGCGGGGGAAACCGGTGTAGGCATACAACTGCACAAGGATTTCCTTGGCTTCGCTGATCGTCAGGCCGGCGTTCAGGCCCTGGTTCAACGCCGCGTTCAGGCCGGACAGATTGCTGGTTGCCATCGCGGCGGCAATCAGCGGGATGGCCTGTTGTTTGGCTGAGAGCGCGCTACCGATGGCCGATTTTGGCAACGGTTTTAGGTACTCCGCATCGGTGACTTTTTCCAGCCACTCGACGTTTTTGCCGTCAACCGATCCTGTCACCGCGAGGTGCATCATCGCGCTATTCGGCGCAGCGCCATGCCAGTGCTTGACGCCCGGCGGGCAGACGATCACATCCCCCGGCAGGATGCGCTGCACCGGTTTACCCCACTCCTGGGTCAAGCCGACACCCGACATCACCACAAGGCGCTGGCCCGCTGGATGCGTATGCCAAGCCGACCGTGCGCCTGCTTCAAAGCTGACGTAGGCACCGGACGCATTCACCTCGTCAGACGCGGGAAACAGCGGATCCACCCGCACCTTCCCGGAAAAATAATCCTCGGGGCCCACCATCGGCGCCTGGCTGTTGGCGCGGCGGATCTGCTGTGATTCGCCGCCACTCTCGGCGCCTGCGGCAAACGGCGCCGTGGCGCACAGTGCAATGCCTAAAAGCGTGCTTTTCATACCGTCCCCCTTACAGCGTACGGGCGTAGAACGCCGTCAGTTGCTCGATGGCGCTGTCCACATACGCAGGCACCCAATAGGTTTCGATGTGCGTGGCGCCCTCGATCTTGAACAACTGCTTGTCCTGGGTGCCTGTGGCCTTGGCAAACGCCTGCTCGGTCATGTAGAGGCTGTCGGCCTTGCTGCCGGCGATCATCAGCAGCGGCTTGTCGATCAGTTCGATCTGGTCGGTGGCATCGAAACTCATCAGGTCCAGCAGGCTGCTCAGGGTGTATTTGAAGGTGGAATTGGGGTGCGCGTGGGTCTTGCCGTAATACTCAAAACCCTGGCGATACAGATCGAACGGCAGCTTGGCGACTTGTTCATCGGTCAGCTTGACGTCGCCGGTGTACACCACCGCGCCGCCAGCGACTTCTTGCGCGCGGGCGGCCGACGCTTGTTGCAGGCGCTCCTGGATCGTCGCGACTTGCGAGTCCTGGTAGCCATTGCGCCGCACCAGGCCCGAGTTGAACATGCTCACCGTGGCAATCGAAGCGAAGCGCTTGTCGGTGCGCGCCGCCGCCAGGGAATACCCGCCGCCGCCACAGATGCCCAGCAAGCCCAGGCGCGTGGCGTCGGCGCCAGGATAGCTGGCGATAAAGTCGGCCATGCCGTGGATGTCCTCAATGCGATGGGCCGGCTTGTCAACGTTACGCGGCTCGCCACCACTGGCGCCCTGGTAAGCCGCATCGGCAGTGATGGTGATGTAGCCCTGATCGGCCATGCGCTGGGCATACAGGCCGGCGACCTGCTCCTTCACCCCGCCATTGGGATGGGCGACGACCACCACCGGGTATTTCCGCTGCGCGTCATAGTTCGCCGGGGTGTAGACGTTGGCGGCGATATCAAGGCCATTGAGCTTGTACTTCACCGGGTGGATGTTGACCTTGCCGGG
Organism: Pseudomonas sp. Marseille-Q1929; assembly: GCF_017316265.1. NCBI lineage: Bacteria > Pseudomonadati > Pseudomonadota > Gammaproteobacteria > Pseudomonadales > Pseudomonadaceae > Pseudomonas > Pseudomonas sp. Marseille-Q1929. Next base: position 43,569 of record NZ_JAFLWU010000012.1, on the reverse strand, counting down.
CTGGTTTTTTGTCAGCGCACCGGCGTACGTCAGGGTGAAGGGGTTTTGCTTGTAGTCCGCTGCTTGCAGCTCGGCGCCAGACAGGCCGATCATCGCGGCCATCAAGGTGGTTTTCAGTGGGGTGCGCATCAGGTCAGTGCTCCGTGTTGGCTTGAAGAGCAAACTACCGTTCACGCATTGATGGATAAACCGGCTAAATCACATAGCACTGATACCAAAATCACATAAACCCGTTCATACACCAAAGTTGAATGCGATGGACATCCGTGGCCGAGTCCCTTCAAAACGCCGTACGGCATGCATCAGCCAGGATGGAAACATCACGAAGGTGCCGCTGGAGGCCGAGCAGGTGCTGCTGAATCCCGCCGTCAGGCAATCTTCGACGCGCATGCGCAGGGCTGGGTTGTAGGTCGAGGCCACCATTCCCCGTGGGTCGATGAACTCCAGGTCACCGCCGACACTGGCATTTTCTTCGCGCCCGCCTGCATCGACCCAGTAAACCCCGGACCAGAATGCGCCAGGATGCCCATGCAAGGCGTTGCTGTGGCCGGCCTCATTGACGTTGGCCCAGGCGTTGAGTTTCCACTCAAACGCTGGCTCAGTGAAACCGTATTGCTCGTTGTGCACGGCGGTCAGTTGGTTTGCGAATTCCCTGGCAAAGGCCACCAATGCATCGCAGGCTTTCCCGCCCCACTGCGCGAAGTCGTGGGCGGATTGCCAGCCGCCATCGTTGCTACGTTGGGTGCCGCAGAGGTCCTGCGCCATGCGGGTGGTGATGAGCGTCTTCAGCTCAGCATTGAGCCATTCTGCGTCGGGATACTGAAGGCTTGCCAAAGGCGTGGCGAAGAGCCGGCGGATGTTGATGAGGTCAGGGTTTACACGCGTGCTGCTGGGTTGCATGGGCGGTTCGCCAGGTTGTGCCAGAAGGCACAGACCATACGGGGCGAACGCGCTGAGCGATGTAAACCTTTGTTAAGGTCTAGGGGATTTTAGTAATGCGGGCCTCGTCATAGCACGGCAACTCGATGGCGTCGGCTTTCGGCGACAGGAGCTTGCCGAACAGGGTCTTGAACCCCGGCGCGGTGGCCAGCCTCAACACTGCGTGACCGAGGGCAATGCCCGCGCGCGAGTGCGGCGATGCCAGCCGTGGAGCGAACTTGGGGACACTCTGCGCCTGCTTGACGTAAGGCCGCATCAGCTTTTCATACGCCGCAAACGCCTGGCGGTGGTCAGCGTGACGCCAGAGTTCGCCGGCCAATACATAGGCGCCACACAGCCCCAGGCTGGTGCCCATGCCACTGATGGGCGATGCGCAATAGGCGGCGTCCCCCACCAACGCAATGCGGCCCTTGGACCAGCGCGGCATTTTGACCTGGCCCACCGCGTCCAGATAAAGATCAGTGGCGTGTTCCAGCGCGGCGAGTACACGGGGCGCCTCCCAGCCGGCATCGGCAAACACGCGCTTGAGTAATGCGACTTGTGCGTCCCTTGTGAGCTTTTCGTAACCACTGGGCGCTTGCTGAAACGACAAGAAGGCACGCGTGGTGCCCAGGTTGTCCGGGCGCAAGCAGATACAACGGCCGCCCGGCAGGTTGTGCCAGCGCATCACCTGGCCATCGCTCGGCTGGCGCGGCACGGTGAAGTACGCGGTGTAGAGATCCAGGGAGCGGCGCTCGACTTCGTTGCCGAACACTTGATTGCGCGTCGCTGAACCAATCCCTTCGGCGATGATGACCAGATCGTAAACCTGCTCAACGCCCTGCTCGAAGCGCACGTGCACCTGGTCGCCATCATCTTCCAGGGCGTTGATGCTGTCACCGAAGCGGTACGTGACCCGATCCTCACTCTGTTGGATCAACAGCTTGGCAAGTTCGCCGCGCAGGATTTCCAGCTCGGCGATCGGGCCGTCCCCGTCGAAGGCGTTTACGCCAATGAACGCCTTGGTCCGGTTGCCCTGGTCAACAAAAGCGATGCCCTGTTCCTGGGTGCTGTTGGCCCGAATCAGCGCCTCCAAGCCCATACGTTGCACCACCACCCGCCCTGCCCCACGCACGTCGATGGTTTGCCCGCCATCGCGAAACGCCGGCGCCTTCTCGACCACCGTGACGTCCATGCCCTGACGCGCCAGCCAATACGCCAACGCGGGACCGGCGATGCTGGCGCCGCTGATCAATACCTTTTTAGCGATCATGACTGCTCCCCGGCAATGTGCTGCGGTAGACCTCGATCACCTGCCCCAGAAACCCCTCGACCACAGCGCGATCCTGGCCTTCGAGCGCGCCAAGTACGCCGCTCAGCCCTTCGAGCATCGGCGCAATATGCCGATACGCCTGCGCCACCGACGCGGGCAGCGGACACACCAACACCCGGCGCTTGTCCTCCAGCTGCCGCTCGCGCACCACATGCCCCGCGCGCTCCAGCCGGTCGATAACCTGGGTGATGCCTGCGGTGGTCACCGAAAGGCGCGCGGCGAGCTCGGTCGGCGGCAGTGGGCCGTCGGTGATCAAGTGCTCCAGCGCGGCCATGTCAGTCTGGTTGATGCCCAACGCCGCACCCAGGTGACCGGCGGATTTGCGCGTCAGGATGGCGATCTGTTGCAACTGCTGGCCGACGGGATCACTGGCGATTTGCAGAGTACGTGGGTCCTCGGCGGGGGATTGGGGGGACTTCATGGGTGCGGCTCAGGTGGTTTGGAGAGGCGCGAAGTTAACATCTAGCTAACTTGCTTAGCTACCTTAATTCAAAATAGAGCCGAATTGCCCAAGGGCCTGCCCAACCTTTACTCTCACGCGTCCGCCACCCACGCGAACCCGGAGCCGCCATGGACCTCGCCACCCTCGCCCTTTTCCTCCCCGCCTGCTTCGCCCTGAACATGGCGCCCGGCCCCAACAACCTACTGTCCGTGAGCAACTCGACCCGCTACGGCTACCGCACCTCCTGCCTGGCCGGCATCGGCCGCCTGCTGGCGTTCGCCGGCATGATCGCCCTCGCCTCTGCAGGCCTTGCGGTGGTGCTGCAAACCTCGGAGTTGTTGTTCTACGGGATCAAGATCCTCGGGGCCGCGTATCTGTTTTACCTGGCGTTTCAGTTGTGGCGGGCGAATCCGCAGGGGGAATCGGAGGCGGCGACGGCCAAGGTAGGCTTGTGGGCGTTGGCACGTCAGGAGTTTTTGGTGGCAGCAGGCAATCCCAAAGCCATCCTCATCTTCACCGCCTTCCTCCCGCAGTTCGTCGTCCCAGGCCAGCCCATCACCCCGCAATTCGCCCTGCTGGGGGCGATGTTCCTGGTGCTGGAATGGATCGCCATCAGCGCCTACGCCTATATGGGCCTGCACATGCGCCGCTGGTTTGCCGAACCGCGTGGCAAGCGGATATTCAATCGGTGTTGCGCGGCGTTGTTGTCGGCGGCGGCGACGGTGTTGTTGATGGCGCGACGGGCATAAGCCAGGAATAAACGCAGTCTTTACTTGCTGACGACGGCTGACAAACACTAGGATGCGATGAATTCTCAAATGCACTGTGTTCTTGCAGAGGCTTTCCGTGTCGTCGTCATCCACTCCCCCGGCTCCGCACGCCGATATTCGCGCGTTGTACATCGATCATCACGCCTGGTTGCTGGGCTGGTTGCGCAGGCGGCTGCACCACGGTGACAGCGCCGCCGACCTGGCCCAGGATACGTTTGTACACATCCTCGGCAAGCCACAGCGGTTGCAGGAGTTGCGCCAGCCACGGGCCTGGCTGAGTGCAGTGGCCCATGGCTTGTTGGTTGATCGGGTGCGCCGGCAGCGGGTCGAGCGGGCTTATCTGGAGGCCATTGCTCACTTGCCGGAGGCTGAGGTGCCGTCGCCGGAATCACAGTTGATCCTGCTGGAAACCCTGGCGCGCGTGGACGCGTTGCTCGATGGCCTGCGCCCCAAGGTGCGCATGGCCTTTCTGCTGTCGCGCTTGGAGGGGCTCAGCTACAAGGAAATCGCCGTGCGCCTGGCCGTGAGCCTCGGGTCGGTGGAGAAGTACATGGCCAGCGCCATTCGCCATTGCTACTTGGCTCAGCGATGAGCGCACATCCCCTGCCCGATAACGTACTGGACCAAGCCATCGGTTGGCTGGTGCGGATCGAATCCTCCGGTTCAAACCCTCAAGTGCTGGCAGCCTGCCTGGATTGGCGCCAAGCCGATGCGCTGCATGAAACCGCCTGGCAAGCGCTGAGTAAAAGCGACGCGTCCTTCCAGGCGCTGGCCGCACTGCCGGGCACAATGGCGCTGGATACCTTGGAACGCTTGCACAGCGGCCATCACAGTCGGCGCCACACGCTCAAATTGCTGGGGATGGGATTGCTCATCACCGGGGCCACCGGCTGGCAATTGCGCGACAGCACGCAGCTGCCCTGGGGGGCGGACTATGCCACCGGGGTCGGCGAACGGCGGCAGTTCCTGCTGCAGGATGGCACGCGCCTGCAACTGAACACCGCCAGTTCAGTCGACGTCGAATTCACTGCCCAGCGCCGGCTGATCAAACTGCGGCGCGGCGAAATATTTGTCGATACCGGCAAGGACGGCGCCGCACCTGATGGGCGTCGCAGTTTTTGGGTCAGCACCCGGCACGCGCAGTTGCAGGCGATCGGCACCGCCTTCGGCGTGCGTGATGAGCAACGCGGCACACGGGTTCGGGTCGAGGACGGCGTGGTGGCGATTCACGGCAGGGGGGAACCGGTCCTGATCGCCGCCGGCGAGGAATACCTGATCAGTATCAACGACAGTCAACGTGTCCAGACCAGCACCCTGAACGCCAGCGCCTGGACACAGGGGCAGTTGGTGGCCAAGCGCATGCGCCTGGGCGACCTGACCGCCGAATTGGCGCGTTACCGTCACGGCTGGTTGCGCTGCGATCCCGCCATCGCGCAGCTAGAGGTGTCGGGGGTCTTCCAGCTGGATGACATCGACCGCGCGTTGAGCGCCCTGAGCGATACGCTACCGGTACGTGTCGAGCGTTTTACGCCGCTCTGGACCCGCGTGATCGCCCGTTGAGCCAGACGAGAAATAATCGCAAAAAGATTTACGGGTTTTGCCCCGTCCTTCGACAAACAGGACATACCCCCTGTTATTCGAAAGGAGCTCGTCGTTCATGTCCTCTGCTTTGATTTCCCCTCGGTCGCTGTCGCGCAGTGCCCTTGCACTTGCCCTCCAGGGCATTCTACTGGCCAGTGTTGCGGTGCAGGCCGCGCAGGCTGAGAGTCGTCATTACGAATTGGCCGCCGGTCCACTGGAGGAATCGCTCAACCGTTTTGCCCAGGCGGCCGGGATCACCCTGCCCTTCGACCCGGCATTGGTACAAGGCAAGCGTGCGCCGGCACTGCGTGGCGACTACGGCGTACACGAAGGTCTCAGCCGCCTGCTGGACGACAGCGGCCTGAGCGTGATGCGCAGCGCCAGCGGCAACTACCTGCTGGTACCGCGCGGCGGCGACACCGGAGCGCTTGAATTGGGCGCCACCAACATCAGCGGCCTGAACCTCGGGGCTACGACCGAAAACAGCAGTTCCTACACCACCGGCGCCATGCAGACCGCAACCAAGCTGCCATTGTCCCTACGGGAAACGCCGCAGTCGGTCACCGTGATTACCCGCCAACGCATGGACGACCAAGGTATGCGCAGCCTCGACGATGTGGTCCAGGCCACACCCGGGCTGCGCTTGGCCGCCGCGCGCCCGGCCAACAGCGAATTCTTCGCTCGGGGTTTCCCCATCACCAACCTGATGTTCGACGGCCTGCCCACCACCTACAACGCCGACTGGGTCGCCACCGCCGACCTCGCCCCGTACGACCGTGTCGAAGTGGTGCGCGGCGCCACCGGCATGATGCAAGGCGCCGGCAACCCCTCGGCCGCCATCAACATGGTGCGCAAGCGGCCCACCCAGGCTTACCAGGCGAGCATCACCGCCAGCGCCGGCAGTTGGGACAACTACCGCAGCGAGCTGGACGTTGGCGGCCCGGTCAACGACAGCGGCACCCTGCGTGGCCGTTTTGTCGGCGCCTACCACGACAAGGACAGCTATCAGGATTACGCCGGCCGCGAACGCGGCGTGTTCTACGGCGTCAGCGAATTCGACCTGAGCGACAGCACCACCCTGACCGTCGGCGCCTCCGATCAGAACGACAATAACAACATCAACTGGGGCGGCTTACCGGTGAACCCCGATGGCAGCCACATGGGCTTTTCACGCTCAAAGACCTTCGGCTACAGCTGGTCGCACCAGGACATCGACAACAAGACCCTGTTCGCCGAACTTGACCAGCGCTTCGACAACGACTGGCGCCTGCACCTGGGCGCATCGAAAAACTGGTCCGAGTTCAAGATGATGGGCGCCGTGCTCGAACGTAACAACGACGCCACCTACCGCCAACGCGTGTTCAATCAGGGCCGCGACTTCGACCAGTCCACCTACGACTTCTTCGCCAGCGGCCCCTTCGCCCTCCTCGGCCGCCAACATGAACTGGTGGTGGGCGCCAGCAAGCGCCAACTCAAGACCGAGGCCGTCGGCGGTACGGTGTTCGTCAACAACATCGACATTAACCGTTTCAACCCCAACGGCCTGGCGCGGCCGAGCGTGCCGGACGTGTACACCCTCAGCGAGAAAGTCGATCAGGAAGGGCTCTACGTCACCACCCGCTGGAACCTCGCCGACCCGCTGAAAGTCATTCTCGGCGCCCGCCTGGATTGGTACGACGCGACCTCGATCTACGACCAGATCAACGACCAGTACTACACCTCAGGCAAAACCCGCGAGGTCCGTCACCTCACCCGTTATGCCGGCGTCATCTATGACTTGGACGACAACCACTCGGTGTACGCCAGCTACACCGACATCTTCCAGCCGCAGACCGAAAAGAACGGCGACGGGGGCGGGATCAAGCCCATCACCGGGGAAAACTACGAAGTGGGCATCAAGGGCGAATACTTTGGCGGCGCACTGAATGCCAGCGCCTCGGTGTTCCAGATCGACCAGCTCAACCGCGCGGCAGAAGTGGCGGATGCCAGAACCTGCAAGTTCATCCCGGTCGGCGCCTACGCGTGTTACGAGGCTGCGGGCAAAGTGCGCAGCCAAGGCGTGGAGCTGGAGATCAACGGCGCACTGACCCCGAACTGGCAGGTGGGCGCCGGCTACACCTTCGCCCAGGCCAAGTACGAAAAAGATGCCGACGCCTCCAAGGAAGGCACCCTGTTCGACACTGACGTACCGCGCCATATGTTCAAGGCCAACACCACCTATCGCCTGCAGGGCGAGCTGAACCGCTGGCGGATCGGCGCCAACCTCTACAGCCAGAGCAGCACCTACAACAAGGGCCGCAATGTGTTCGGCAACTTCCATATCGAGCAGCAGGCCTATGCCTTGGTGGGGCTGATGGCCGGGTATCGGGTCAATAAACACCTGGACACCCAGCTGAACATCAACAACGTGTTCGACAAAAAGTACTACCAGGGGATTGCCAGCAACTCAACGTGGAGCCCGTATGATGTGTACGGCGACCCGCGCAACTTTACGGTTACGGCGAAGTACAGTTTCTGACAGGGACACGCTTGCAGTACAAAAAAACCGCATTCATTGATGAATGCGGTTTTGTGTACTGCGCTGTTATCTGGGGTTGAAAAGCCAGCGCACATGCACGCTCGGCCTGATATCAACTATTGACCTTACCAGACGGCTGTTGCGCTGAGCTGTTTGAAAAAATCGCCTCAGCCCTCGCCTCCCAACTGAGAAACGCTTTTTCGATACGCTTGCATTCTGGCTGATCCAAGTAATGATGAAACATCCCGAGTGCGAGATATTCGCTGAGGCCAATCAGTTTTTCAGTTTCGGTATACGTCGCGTTTTTTTCACCAGGAGGATACTTGACCACTGGATCGACCTCAGGCTCGGCCTCCAAATCCGGTAACTTTGATGTCACATTCCAACCCGTTCTTAAGTCGGCAAGGAACACAGCGATGGATGCACAGAACTCCGAAGTATGAAGAGCCAGAACAGCATCCTTATGTTCAAACGGCGATATTCTCACCAATTGCTCGACAAACGCCTCAAGCTGTCGAATCTGCACGCGGATATCCGCAGCTTTAAAACGCCAAGAAATCCAAGCTTTACCCGCCTTTACCTTTGATTCCGGCGCTCCGGTTTGCGGTCCGATGTCCTGACTCGTCAGGCTACTGTCATAGGCATTTTCACGTACGAAACTAAAGCACAAAAAGGCGCGAAGCACGATTTGATAGATGGCCCTCGTCGTCTCTATTTTTTCCTCGGCGACGCGTCGAGCTTCACGTCGATGTTCTTCAGCGACCTTTTGCGCCTCACGCCTGTGGTCTTCAGCCCGTTCTTGCCTGCTTCGCTCTTCAGAGCGTCTACTTTCATGCCGAGAAACGAGAATGGCCGCGACAATTGCATAAATACTCCCAATGCCTTGGAGCCAAGCGGGAAAGTTCGCAGAATCCCAAACAAGCGCCGCCGCCATAACAATCACGAACGATTCAGTAATTGCACTATAAAAAATCACTTGATCGCTGGGGTCGGGATGTTTTCTGACTCTACATACTCCACAGACAACCGCACACACCAGCAAGCTAGCAATAAGGACGATGAGAAACGTGGAGAGTTTCCCAATAGATTCAACGCCGAGAGCATCCATAAATTTTATCTTTTGTGTGATTTGTGTTTCACCAAGGTGTGCAAGGCGACTTGCCCAATTGGCGTAAGCGACACTTCAACACTCTAGGAGTGAAGACGGTGGTGAGTGGGCCTTGGCAAAAGGCCTAAGTTGGGCTTGCGATCCATGCACACTGAAGCATCCTTAGGAGTGATGGCCTAATGCTAGACTTCGAGCCCGAGCATCTACAAGCAATAAACATCCGCTCTGCGTCAAACAGCACGGGAAGAGTTCGTGCAAACCCGTATTAACGCTGTGGTTGTTCGCACGCAGTGACCACGCCACAATCGAGCGTTAACCAAAACCCGCCCCCTTCGGTCAAGGAGACCACGCATGAAAACCCTAGTGATCGGCGCCAGCAAAGGCCTGGGCAAAGCCCTCATCGAAGGCCTCGGCGAGCCCGGCGATACGCTGATCGGCGTATCCCGCAGCCAACCCGCACACCTGGACCACAAGGCTGGCGTCAGCGTGCACTGGGTCGAGGCCAACCTGGCTGACCCCGCCGTAGCCGCGCAGACCATCGCCGCAGCGGTCGCCGAAGGCGGGTTGGATACGCTGATCTACAACCTGGGCATCTGGGAAGAATTTGCCTTCGACCCGGCGTACAACTTCCTGACAGACGACGACAGCCAGATCGAAGCCATTGTGACCTGCAACATCACCTCGACGCTGTTGCTGATCAAGCGGCTGTTGCCGGTGCTGCTCAACAGCGCAAACCCACGGATAATCCTCACCGGCTCGACCTCCGGCCTGCCGCAAAGTGGCCGCCCGGAAGTGACCTTTGGTGCCTCCAAGTTCGCCCTGCGCGGTATCGCCGACGCCTTGCGCGAGGGCTATCGCCAGCAGCGGCTGGGCGTGACGTGCCTCAACCTGGGCTACCTGAATACCGAAGACCCACTGAGCACGCCGCGCGAGCTGGCTGCGCAACGGGGTGAGGGCCACGCGATTCCCGTGCACGATGTGGTGCAGGTGGTACGCATGGCGTTGAGCCTGTCTTCGGCCAGTTTCGTCAAGGACATCACCTTGCCGGCCATCCTGGACGAGCGTTTTTAGAGGAGCGAACGCTGGGCATTGTCTAAACTTCACACAGCCATTTTCCGTGGAGACCCGACATGCCCAGCAAAACCACGCTCTGCCTCTGGTACAACGGCACCGCCCTGGACGCCGCCACCTTCTACGCCAAGACTTTCCCGGACAGCCGCGTGGTCGCCACGCACCTTGCCCCGGGTGACTACCCGTCGGGCCGGCAAGGTGATGTATTGACTGTCGAGTTCATCGTCATGGGCATTCCCTGCCTTGGTTTGAACGGCGGCCCGGCGTTTCCCCACAGTGAGGCGTTTTCGCTCCAAGTGGCCACCGATGACCAGGCCGAAACCGACCGCTATTGGCACGCCATCATCGACCACGGCGGACAGGCCAGCGCCTGCGGATGGTGCAAGGACAAGTGGGGGCTGTCATGGCAGATCACGCCACGGGCCTTGACCGCTGCGGTGACCCATCCCGACCCGGCCACCGCCAAGCGCGCGTTTGACGCGATGATGACCATGACCAAGATCGACATTGCTGCCATAGAGGCCGCCGTCGCCGGGGCTTGACACATTCGCTCACATCCCCTGAAGATGGTCACCTCATTCAGGGTGTGACAATTCATGTCTGCTAAGTCGCTGGTTAACCTTTCCGTCATTGGCTCGATTGCCAAGGCGCAAGGTTGCGTGGCGCACGCCCTCAAATCGAAGAAACAGTCGCTCATGTGACCGGGGCGCGCTGTCCCGTCAGATGAGCTGACAGGACATTGAGCGCGACGGTCTCCCCCCTTGCACAATTCCCTCTGCCCTTCTGACGGTGACTTGATCGGTCAATCATCAGGAGTAAGTGCATGTCAGCGTTTCAAGGTATCTGGGTTCCCGTGGTCACGCCGTTTCAGGACGGCGCCATTGATTTTATCGGCCTGCGCCGCCTGGTCAGCCATCTGCTGGAAAAGCACGTGGCCGGGATCATGGTGTGCACCACCACCGGCGAAGCCGCCGCGCTGAGCCGCCAGGAACAACTGGCCGTGCTGGATACGGTGCTGCAGCTGGTGCCCGCGCAGCGCGTGGTGATGGGGTTGTCGGGCAACAACCAGATTGAATTGCTGCAGTTCCAGAAGGACATCCTCCAGCGCCCGGTGGCGGGTTTGCTGGTGCCGGCGCCGAGTTATATCCGCCCGTCCCAGGCGGGGCTGGAAGCGTTCTTCCGCACGGTGGCGGATGCGTCCAGTGTGCCGATCATTTTGTACGACATTCCCTACCGCACCGGCGCAACCTTCGAACAGGCCACGTTGCTCAACATCATCGCCCACAAGCACATCGTCGCGATCAAGGATTGCGGCGGCAACCTGGCCAACACCCTGGCGTTACTGGCCAGCGGTGAGGTGGATGTGTTGTGCGGCGAAGACCTGCAAATCTTCAACGCGCTGTGCCTAGGCGCCAGCGGTGCGATTGCGGCGTCGGCCCATGTGCGGACGGAACAGTTCGTGGCGCTGTGGCACCAGGTGCGGGATAACCAGTTGGCCGAGGCGCGAACGACGTTTTTCCAACTACTGCCACTGATCAACACAATGTTTATCGAGCCCAATCCCGCGCCGGTGAAAGCCGCATTGGCCTTGGAAGGTTTGATCGGCAGTGAGCTGCGGGCGCCGATGCAGCGTGCCAGTGACAAGGTTATCACCCGGCTCAAGCAGCTATAGGAAACAACCTACAGCGCGATTCAGCACCCGCCGCCTCGGTTACCAATCGTTATATTTTCCCTTGCCGTTGGGGCGTTTACCGGTTGGATAGCAGGCGGGCAGCCGCGTAAGGTCGGCTGCAATCTGCGCCGTTTGGGGGTATGCGATGAACTTTCTGCGTTTGCTGGTGCTGCTCAGCCTGGTGGGGTGCGCCGACCGCTCCACGGCGATTAACGCGCCCAGCCCCACCAGTTTCGAACAGTACCGCCAGCAGACGCTGGTGAGCCTTGAGCGTGACCGGCGCTTCCAAAACCCCGACCACGGGCTGGAACTGGACTGGAATGCGCCGCGCGAGTGGGTCGCGCAAACACCCAATGGCCACGGTGTCCTGCTGGTGCATGGCCTGGGGGATTCGCCGGGTTCGTTCAGCGATATTGGCGCTCAATTAGCGTCACAGGGTTATCGGGTGCGCACGCTGCTGTTGCCCGGGCATGGCACGCAGCCCTACGACATGCTGAAGGTCGATATCGCCGACTGGCGCAGGACGGTAGCGCAGCAAGTGGCGCTGTTGCGCCTGGACGTGGACCAGGTCTATTTGGGCGGTTTCTCCACCGGCGCCAACCTGGTGCTGGAATACGCCATGGACGATCCGGGCATCGCCGGTTTGCTGATGTTCTCTCCGGCGTTCAAGGCGCGTAACCGTTTTATCTGGATGCTGCCGTGGCTGACCTACGTCAAGCCTTGGCTACGCGACCCCGAGGGCCCACGGCAATTGCAGTCGCCGCTGCGTTACCAGAACGTCCCCACCAACGGTTTTGCCCAGTTCTATCGCACCAGCGCTGCGGTGCGCGACAAGTTGGCCGACGCCACGTTTGACCGCCCGGTGCTGATCGTCAGTGCCGCCCACGACTCCGTGGTGGACGTGCAGTTCGTGAGGGAGGCCTTTACCGAGCGCTTCCCTCACCCAGCCTCGCGAATGATCTGGTACGGCGAACTGCCGGCCCCGCAGCGATCACCGCGCATCCTGGTGCGCAGTGACCACTTGCCGGCCGAGCGCATCAGCCAGTTTTCCCATATGGGCGTGTTGTTCGCCCCGGGCAACCCGCAATACGGCCGCCAGGGCCAGCAGCTGGAGTGCTGGAACGGCCAGACGGAGGAAGGCCTGCAACATTGCCTCGCCGGCAAGCCCGTGTGGTATTCGGCCTGGGGCTATCGCGAACCGGACAAGGTGCATGCACGGCTGACATTCAACCCGTACTTCGTGTGGCAGGCCGAGGTCATGGAACAGGTGATGCGCCGCTAACAGACAAGCAACCGCCGCGCCGCTGGCGAGCGCTGCGATCAAGGCCTATGGTCCAAGGCATGCCTTGCACTTTGCTGTCCCACCTACGCTGCCCCGTAACAGGTGACACCATGCCCAGCCTCTCCCCTCCCGCCGTGCTCGAACTGATCGGCAACACACCTCTGGTTCGAGTCAGTCGCTTCGACACCGGCCCCTGCACGCTGTTTCTCAAGCTTGAATCCCAGAACCCGGGCGGCTCGATCAAGGACCGCATCGGCCTGGCCATGATCGACGCCGCCGAACGCGACGGCCGCCTGCGCCCCGGCGGCACCATCATTGAAGCCACCGCTGGCAACACCGGCCTGGGTCTGACGCTGGTGGGCCGGGCCAAGGGCTACCGCGTGGTGCTGGTGGTGCCCGACAAGATGTCCACGGAAAAGGTGTTGCACCTCAAGGCCATGGGTGCCGAGGTGCATATCACCCGCTCAGATGTCGGCAAGGGCCATCCCGAGTATTACCAGGACGTCGCCGCGCGCCTGGCCAAGGGCATTGCGGGTTCATTCTTCGCCGACCAGTTCAACAACCCCGCCAACCCCCTGGCCCACGAGACCGGCACCGCCCCGGAAATCTGGGCGCAAACGGAGCACGACCTGGACGCGATTGTGGTGGGCGTCGGCTCGGCCGGCACCCTCACCGGCCTGACCCGCTTCTTCAAGCGCGTGCAACCTGAACTGGCGATGGTACTGGCCGATCCCGTGGGTTCAGTGATGGCCGAATACAGCCGCAGCGGTACCCTGCCAACACCCGGCTCATGGGCCGTTGAAGGCATCGGCGAAGACTTCATCCCGTCGATTGCCGACCTGTCCAGCGTGCGCCACGCCTACTCCATCAGCGATGAAGACAGCTTCGACCACGCCCGCCAACTGCTCAAGGCCGAGGGCATTCTCGGTGGCTCGTCCACCGGCACCCTGTTTGCCGCCGCCTTGCGCTACTGCCGCGAACAGACCTCGCCCAAGCGCGTGGTCACCTTTGTCTGCGACACCGGCACGCGCTACCTGTCGAAGGTCTACAACGACCAGTGGATGAACGACGCCGGCCTGCTGCAATACAAGCACTACGGCGACCTGCGCGACCTGATCGCCCGTCGCTTTGAAGACGGCCGCGTGATCAGCGTAAGCCCCGATGACACCTTGCTCACTGCCTTCCAGCGCATGCGCCTGGCGGATGTCTCGCAACTGCCGGTGCTGGTGGACGGCCGTGAACTGGTGGGCGTGATCGACGAATCCGACATCCTGCTGGGCATACACCATGACGCTGCGGATTTCGCCATGGTGGTTGCCAGCGCCATGACTGATCGCCTTGAAACCCTCGCCCCCAGTGCCAGCCTCGCCGAACTTCAGGAAGAACTGGATCGTGGCCTGGTGGCAATCATTGCCGACGCCTCCGGCTTCCATGGCCTGATCACCCGCGTCGATCTGCTCAACCACCTACGGAGATCCCTTGCATGAGCCAGCCCGATAAAAGCGCGTTTGCCACCCGTGTGATCCACGCCGGGCAAAGCCCCGACCCGACCACGGGCGCGCTGATGCCACCGATCTACGCCAACTCCACCTACCTGCAAGACAGCCCCGGCGTGCACAAGGGCTTCGATTACGGGCGCTCCCACAACCCCACGCGGTTTGCCCTGGAGCGTTGCGTGGCGGATCTGGAAGGTGGTACCCAGGCGTTTGCCTTCGCCTCCGGGCTGGCCGCGATTTCCACGGTACTGGAGTTGTTGGATGCCGGCTCGCACATCGTCTCCGGCAATGACTTGTATGGCGGCACCTTCCGCCTGTTCGACAAGGTGCGCCAACGCAGCGCCGGGCACCGTTTCAGCTTTGTGGATTTAAGCGATGTGTCGGCGTTCGAAGCCGCATTGCAGGACGATACGCGCATGGTCTGGGTCGAGACGCCCAGCAACCCGCTGCTCAGCCTCACCGACCTCAGCGCCATCGCGCGTATCTGCCGGGCACGCGGGATTATCTGCGTGGCCGACAACACCTTCGCCAGCCCGTGGGTTCAGCGGCCGCTGGAGTTGGGGTTCGACGTGGTGGTGCATTCCACCACCAAGTACCTCAACGGCCACTCGGATGTAATCGGCGGCATTGCCGTGGTGGGCGACAACCCTGAACTGGCGGAACGCGTGGGTTTCCTGCAGAACTCCGTGGGCGCCATCGCCGGGCCATTCGACGCCTTCCTTACCCTGCGCGGCGTGAAAACCCTGGCCCTGCGCATGGAGCGCCATTGCAGCAACGCACTCGACCTGGCCACCTGGCTGGAGCAACAGCCGCAAGTCGCGCGGGTTTACTACCCCGGCCTGGTTTCCCACCCACAACACGCACTGGCCCGCCGGCAAATGCGCGGGTTTGGCGGGATGATTTCGGTGGATTTGAACAGTGACCTGGCGGGCGCCACGCGCTTCCTGGAAAACGTGAAGATCTTCGCCCTGGCCGAAAGCCTCGGAGGCGTGGAAAGCCTGATTGAACACCCGGCGATCATGACCCATGCCAGCATCCCAGCGGCGACGCGGGCGCAGTTGGGGATTGGCGATGGGTTGGTGCGGTTGTCGGTGGGGGTTGAGGATGTGGAGGATTTGCGGGCGGACTTGGCCCAGGCCCTGGCACATATCTAACACTTGCCTGGAAGCTTGTTTGTGTGGGAGCTGGCTTTTCTGTGGGAGCTGGCTTGCCTGCGATGCAGGCACCTCGGTCCTTCAGTTGAACCGAGGGGATGCTATCGCAGGCAAGCCAGCTCCCACCAAAAGCAGTCCCACAGAGAGGCCAGTGCCCGCACTTGCCGGGTTAGCTTGCGGTGACGTTCGCCCGCGCCGCATGCAGCTTCTTGTAGCTCTCAATCAAGCGCTGATGCCGATCCAACCCTTCCAGCTTCATGCTGGTCGGCGTCAGGCCATAAAACCGCACGCTGCCATTGACCGAGCCAATCACCGCGTCCATCCGTTCATCACCAAACATGCGGCGGAAGTTGGCTTCGTAGTCCGCCAGTTCCAGGTCGTCGTCCAGTTCCATCTCCAGCACCGCATTCATCGCCTGGTAGAACAGGCCACGGTCGGCGGTGTTGTCGTTGTATTGCAGGAACATCTCCACGCATTCCTTGGCTTCTTCATGTTGCTGCAAGGCGAGGAAGATCAGCAGCTTCAATTCGAGGATGGTCAACTGGCCCCAGGCCGTGTTGTCGTCGAACTCGATGCCGATCAAGGTGGTGATGTCGGTGTAGTCGTCCAGCTCGCTTTCGATCAGGCGCTCGGCCAAGGCGTTGAGTTCGGCATCGTCGAGGCTGTGCAGGTTGAGGATGTCGGCGCGGAAGAACAGCGCCTTGTTGGTGTTGTCCCAGATCAGGTCGTCCACCGGATAGATTTCCGAGTAGTCCGGCACGAGGATGCGGCAGGCGGTGGCGCCGAGGTGTTCGTACACCGCCATATAGGATTCTTTACCCATGCCTTCCAGAATGCCAAACAGGGTCGCGGCTTCCTGCGCATTGGAGTCGGCGCCTTCGCCGGAGAAGTCCCATTCGACAAATTCGTAGTCCGACTGCGCGCTGAAGAAGCGCCACGACACCACA
Source organism: Pseudomonas sp. Marseille-Q1929 (assembly GCF_017316265.1). Taxonomy (NCBI): domain Bacteria; kingdom Pseudomonadati; phylum Pseudomonadota; class Gammaproteobacteria; order Pseudomonadales; family Pseudomonadaceae; genus Pseudomonas; species Pseudomonas sp. Marseille-Q1929. Next base: position 27,277 of record NZ_JAFLWU010000012.1, on the reverse strand, counting down.
CCGCTGGAGTCGATGAAGTGCTCGACGAAGTTGTTCGGTTCGGTCACCGCCTGACCTTCGAAGGTCGGCGCTGGCAGATCGTTCAAACCTTCGAAGCTGCGACCTTGCAGCAGCTCGGTAAGGCTGCGCTCCAGCGCCACTTCCAGGCTTGGGTGCGCGCCAAACGAAGCGAACACGCCGCCCGTACGCGGGTTCATCAGGGTCACGCACATCACCGGAAATTCACCGCCCAGGGACGCATCCTTGACCAGCACCGGGAAACCCTGGGCTTCCAGGCCCTGGATGCCGGCGAGAATCCCCGGGTACTTGGCCAGCACCTCAGCCGGTACATCCGGCAAGGCGAATTCGCCTTCGATGATTTCGCGCTTCACCGCCCGCTCGAAGATCTCCGACAGGCACTGCACCTGGGCTTCGGCGAGGGTGTTGCCCGCGCTCATGCCGTTGCTGAGGTAGAGGTTTTCGATCAGGTTGGACGGGAAGTACACCACCTCACCGTCGGACTGGCGCACGAACGGCAGTGACACGATGCCGCGTGCCTCGTTGCCCGAGTTGGTGTCGTACAGGTGCGAACCGCGCAACTCGCCGTCGCGGTTGTAAACCTTGAGGCAGTAGGCATCGAGAATTTCTTCCGGCAATTCATCCTGCGGGCCGGGCTGGAACCAGCGCTCGTCCGGGTAATGCACAAACGGCGCGTTGGCCAGTTCTTCACCCCAGAATTGATCGTTATAGAAGAAGTTGCAGTTGAGCCGCTCGATGAACTCGCCCAACGCCGACGCCAAAGCGCCTTCCTTGGTCGCGCCCTTGCCGTTGGTAAAGCACATCGGCGAATGGGCGTCGCGGATATGCAGCGACCACACGTTGGGCACGATATTGCGCCAGGACGCGATCTCAATCTTCATGCCCAGGCCGGCGAGAATCGCCGACATGTTGGCGATGGTCTGCTCCAGCGGCAGGTCCTTGCCCGCTATATAAGTGCCCGCGTCGGAGGTGCTATTGGGCATCAACAAGGCCTGGGCATCGGCGTCGAGGTTTTCAACTTCTTCGATGATGAACTCAGGACCGGCCTGCACCACTTTCTTCACGGTGCAACGATCGATGGAACGCAGGATGCCTTGGCGATCTTTCTCGGAGATGTCCGCCGGCAACTCGACCTGGATCTTGAAGATCTGGTTATAGCGGTTTTCCGGGTCAACGATGTTGTTCTGCGACAGGCGAATATTGTCCGTGGGGATATCGCGCGTGGAGCAATACAACTTCACGAAGTACGCCGCACACAACGCCGACGAAGCCAGGAAATAATCGAACGGCCCCGGTGCCGAACCATCGCCTTTGTAGCGGATGGGTTGGTCGGCAATAACCGTGAAGTCGTCGAACTTGGCTTCAAGTCGAAGGTTGTCGAGAAAGTTGACCTTGATTTCCATGCGGGCACACCAGAATAACGGCTAAACAAAAATGGCCGCCATTATGAGGTTTTTCCTCGGGAAGTTTCAGGCTTTTGACCAATGGCTGGCGAAATAGCCAATGTAGATTAATCTTTTCCCAGCTGAGGCCGATTGGCTGAGTGCAACCAGGGAGTAGTCGGAATGCGCAACAACCAGCCAGTAACACAGCGCGAGATTTCACTCGCGCCTCAGCAAAAACTTATTTCCGCCACCGACGTTAGAGGTGTGATCACCTATTGCAACGACGCCTTCGTTGAAATCAGCGGTTTTGAACGTGCCGACCTGATCGGCGCACCGCAAAATATCGTGCGTCACCCCGACGTGCCACCCGCGGTTTTCGCGCACATGTGGAGTGCGCTCAAGCAGGGCCTGCCGTGGATGGGCATCGTCAAGAACCGCTCCAAGACCGGCGACCACTATTGGGTCAACGCCTATGTCACGCCGATCTTCGACGGCAGCACGGTGGTGGGTTTCGAGTCGGTACGGGTCAAGCCCAGCGCCGATGAGATCCGCCGTGCCCAGGCGCTGTACCGGCGCATCAGCGCCGGCAAACCCGGCGTACCGCGCCAGGACGCGTGGCTGCCAGCGGCGCTTAACTGCGTGCCCTACGTGGCAACCGGTGTGGCCGGGAGCCTGGCGGGCCTGTTCCTCAGTGCGCCTCTCGCGCTTGCCGTGGCCGTCGCCGTGGCGATACCGGTCGGCGTGCTTTGCGCGCGCGTGCGTCAGGGCAGCACCTTGCACTTGTTGCGTGGTGTGGAACCTTCCACGTCAGACGCGTTGATCGCGCAGATGTACAGCGACGCCCGCGGCCCTCAAGGGCGCCTGGAAACCGCGTTCCTCAGCCAGGCTGCGCGCCTGAAAACCTGCCTCACCCGCCTGCAGGACAGCGCCGAACAACTCAGCGCCCTCGCCGGCCAATCCGACCAGTTGGCCAGCGCCAGCGCCAGAGGCCTGGACCGCCAGCGCGTGGAAACCGAACAAGTCTCGGCCGCCGTCAACCAGATGGCCGCCACCACCCAGGAAGTCGCCAGCCACGTGCAGCGCACCGCCGATGCCACCCAGCAAGCCAACGCCCTGACCGGACGCGGCCGTGAAGTGGCACGTGATACCCGCGAAGCCATCGAGCGCCTCTCCGCCGTGGTCGGCGAAACCGGGGTGACCGTCGCCCAACTGGCCCGCGACAGCGACGAAATCGGCAGCGTGGTGGACGTGATCAAAGGCATTGCCGATCAAACCAACCTGCTGGCCCTCAACGCGGCCATCGAAGCGGCCCGCGCCGGCGACATGGGCCGTGGGTTTGCGGTGGTGGCCGACGAAGTGCGCCAACTGGCCCAGCGCACCTCACAATCCACCACGCAGATCCATGCGTTGATCACGCAACTGCAAGCGTCCTCCAACAACGCCGTACACAGCATGGAAAACGGCCAGCGCCAAGCCCAGGAAGGCGTGGCGTGGGTGCTGGAGGCGGACCAGGCCCTCGTCGGCATCAGCGAGGCGGTGTCGCATATCACCGACATGACCACGCAAATCGCCGCCGCCACCGAGGAACAGAGCGCGGTGGCCGAGGAAATCAGCCGCAACATCACCACCATCGCCGGGTTGGCCGACCAGACCTCGATCCAGGCCCATCAGTCTACCGACTTGAGCAAAGAACTGACCAATACCGCCGCCACCCAATACGCATTGGTCGCCCGCTTCAATCGCTGATCCCTTCCCTTCACGCGCCCTTTTACAGGGCGCCTTTGCATGCGCTATGCCGGCGCTAGTGCGTTGAGTTCAGGAAAACACGCGCACGATCACCAGCAGCAACACCCCGAAGGCGCCAGCGCAGACCAGGTTCAGCTTGGCGTTCTGGCGGTCCAGCTTGCTGTCGATCGACTCAAGCAAAGTGTGTATATCGCCGGGATTTGCCGGTGCTGCGCTTTTGGCGTCTGTGGCGGTGACATCGCCGTGCGCAGCCAGGATGCTGCCGCCGACACCGCCACATGCGATGGATATCAGCAGGACCACGGTATCGATGGTATTAGCGGTGATAAATGCAGAAGGCGGCACAGCGTCCTTGCACGTACCCGGTGCGTGAGTCAGCTCAAGCGCGCACTTCACATACTCCGCGACGCCAAACTTGTAGACCATCGACGTGATCACGCCCAGCCCGATAATCAATATCCCTTTGCGCACGCGCAGGGTCTTCATATCCAGGAGCAGGCCGAACAGCAGCACGGCGACCACGCACAGAAAGCCACCCGTAGCCAGCGGCCTCTCACTGATGGACACGGTTTTTGCGTACACGACAATCGCCACCATCACGCAAAAAAGAACAGCCCATTCCCACGATTTGAACCACTGCTTCATCTTCATGAGCGCTTCCTTGCCGATTTTTTTGGGCGCGCAGTGTAACGACAAACAGTCTCCCCGGTTGGCCAGCCCGTGAAAAAAACGCTATGGTCGCGCCTTTTGCAACAGGTCTACAGCGAGGGAATGCGATGGGCTTTTTAGATCGGTTGTTCGGAGGCCGCTTCACTATGCCGCCACCTGACGAAACAAACGCCAGCCATGCGGCGATCATGCGCGAGATGCGTTCGCCGGAATCTGTCGCGCAAAAACAGGCGCTCAAGGTGTTCACCGAAACCCTTCTGTCGCGCATGCCTGAGGCAGAAAGCGCGAGGCTCGTGCGTCGTGTGCTACGTAAATATGCCGTCGACCAGGACCCCGCCAGTGCATTGACCGAAGGTGTGCTCGACACCTCAAGAGGCCAGAAGCTCGCCGACCTTGCCTTGCTCGGCGTCGACTTTCGTGGCTTCGATGGTTTTGCGTACCTGGCGTCCTATCTGGTGGCCGCCAGCGGTGTGCAAACGCCCTACCACTATGAACACACCGGCACCCGGCCGATGCTGGAAGTGCTGGTGAGCTTTGATCAGTGGCTCACCGGTTTCGACAAACGCTACCTGCACCTGGACTCAGGCGATGACGATTACGTCGGGTTTATCGTGGATGCCGACCGCGTTGAACACACCCTCGAATTGGCCCAGCAGGCCGGCCTGACCGTGACCCTCGGTACCGATCATGAGTGAAGCCGTCACCCCATCACCGCGCAACTACTTGATCCGCCACTGGCGCGGCGAGTTCTCGCTGGCCCACTCATTCTGGATCAACGAAGTGTTGCTCAGCCTGGTGTGCCTGCTGGCGACATCGCCTCTGTACTTCCTGCTGGTGCGCAACCCGCCAAGCCCCGCCGGCTTGCTGATGATGGGCGTGCCGTTCATGGCCGGCGCGCTGGCCATCACGCTCTGGCAAGGGGTGGGCGTGTGGCGCTCTGCCCGGCACCACCGCCAGCGCGGCGGCAAGTCCCGCTGGGTCACCGTGGTGCGCGTACTGGTGATCGTCGGCGCGGTGCAGACGGCTTACTCGTTGTTCGATGTGGTGCCTGCGTTCAAGGCGGCGTTGCGGCTGGCCATGGACCCCAGTGCGCTGCCCGCCTACCGAATCACCGCGTTCAACGATACCGAGCTGGAATTCAACGGCGGCATCGCGCCCGGCAGCTTTTCAGCCTTCGCCCAGGCAGTGGCGGATCACCCCAACGTCACCACAATCCAACTGGACAGCCCCGGCGGCCTGTTCGGCGAAGCGCGGGCCATTGCGCGGCTCATCGAAGACAAGGGCCTGAACACCTATACCAACCACGAGTGCGTGAGTGCCTGCGCGTTGGTGTTCATGTCCGGCAAGCAGCGCTTGCTGGGCGCTGAAGGCAAGCTGGGCTTTCATGCCGCGACGCTGTTCGAATCAGGCGAGGCATCGGCGGCCGTCGTCGAGCAGTATCGTGACGCGCTGCTCAAACATGGCGCGTCGAGACAGTTCGTCGACAAGGTGCTGGCGACCGGTCGTGAAGACATGTGGTATCCCGACATCGCTGAGCTCAAGCGCGAACACATCATTACCGCCACCGCAGATGCCCGCGACTTCACCGATGCGCGCCTGGCGAGGCTGCGGGAACCGGGACAACTGGACGCCCACCTGCGCAAGTATTTCCAGCTCAAGACCCTGGCCGAAGACGCGCCTGCGCAGTACGAGGTGGAAAAGGCCAAGGCACAAAAAGCCCTGGATAAGGCCTCAACCTTTACCGCGTTCGATCAGCTCACGCGGGATCACGATACCTGGCTGATCCAGGACGCACTGCGCAAGGCTCCTGCCCCGCAACTGTTGCGGTTCTGGCAAGCCCAGGCGGCGCTCGTGAACGCCGTGGGACAAGGCGACGAGCAGGTCTGCACGTTCTACCTCAGCGGCGTCTACCCTGGGGGGTACAGCGCACTGCCAGCACCCTTGCTGGCGCTGTTCACGGACAGACGGAACAGCCAACGTGAACTGGTCAAGGCGGCCGCCGAGGTCACGGGTGACGTCACCCCGACCGCCCAGGCCCGGGCCGACCTGAACCGTGTGTTCACCCACGCCGAACCCGGCACCTACGATGCCTATCGGCAGCCGACTCAACACGCACCTGCACAGGTGTGCCAAGCCCACCAGGAGCTGTACCGCCGAGTGCTTGCGTTGCCGAATCCAACGCGTGTCGCCGAGGCGTTTCGACTATTGCCGGGCTACACACGCTGAGTGGTGTCAGATGCCTGCGTCTTGCAGCATCTGGAGCAGCGCTTCCGGCCAGACCGTGTCGCGGGTGGTTCTCAACTCGCTGAAGGACCACCAATGGTGATCAGCCATGACCTGGGTTTCTGACAGGGTCCACTCGGCTTTTGACAGCGCCGTGCTGGGCGCATGCACGACAAAATAGTGCTCGATGGCCAGCACCGTTTCGCCACTGGGCAGCATCAAGGCAACGCGCCGGTCGGCCACGCAGGCGCCAACGCTGTCGCGCACAAGACCGGTTTCTTCGCGCAGTTCACGTATCGCGGCGGCTTCGAAGGTCTCGCCCTCTTCAACACCGCCGCCGGGTGTGGCCCAGTAGTTTTGCCCGGCCAATGCGCCGTCCTTATGCACAAAGCGGAACAGCAGCACCTCCTGGGCGGGGCTGATCACCAACAGGCGCGAGGCCTTGCGTTCACGCATGGGTCGGTGCCTCCAGCAGTTGCGCCAGCGCCTTGCGCAGTGGGCCGTGCACGGCCTCGGCGTAAGGTGGCGCATTTTTCCAGTCGTAAAACCAGGCGGGCATCCGCCGCTTGTCATCCGCTTCCGAGGCATAACGCGGGAAAATATGACAATGCAGTTCCGGCTCGGAATTGCCGAGAATCTCGTAGTTCATGCGCAAGGCATCGGTGGCTTTCAGCACGGCGTCGCCGAGGCGCGCCATGTCCAGCAAGTACGTGGCGCGGGCTTGCGCATCCAGGTCGTTGAGGCTGGCCACCACCGGGTCGGGCAACAACAGACAGTACCCCGGCAGAAATTGCACATCGCCCATCACCGCCCAGCCTGAGGCCATGCGGCAGATAACCTTGTCATTGACCCCCTTGCGAGCCAGTTCTACGCGTTCCGTGATGAGCGCCATGTCATGTCCTTGATCAAGATGAGGTGCAGGCGGCATCTTACCCGCCACGACTGCCCGGAAAACAGGCAAACCCACGTTACGACAATACGCGATAAGACTTGTAGACAAATAACCGCTAAAGATTATCGACCTACAGGCCGACATAGCAGTGATAGCAAATCGCCGCCTTCCACCCAGACGCGACGATTTGGCCGCCCTCCCCGCTGATGGTCGTCTCGATGAAAATAAAAAATAAGCTGGTCCTTGCTTTCGTTTCCGTCGCTTTTATCCCGGTCAGCCTGGTTGCGGTGATCTCCGTCCTGAACACGCGAACCCAGGCGGTCGATCAATTCATCGATGGCAGCACCCGGGAAATACGCCAGATCGATGGCAACATCCGGCAGTTTTTCGACGGCACGACGCAGAACGTCGATCAATTGTCCGCCGATCCTGTATACACTTCCGTGAACACCCTCAAGGATTACCAACCCGCCAATGCCGCCAGCCAACCGATGCCGGCCGAGGCGCAACAGGTGATCGAACATTTTGCGCGCTACGGTGCGACCCACCCCGCCGCTGCGATCCTGTCCATTGGCCTGGAAGACGGCACCTACGCCAAATGGCCCGATGACCCGCAACTGGCTAAATATGACCCGCGCACGCGCCCTTGGTACAAGGCGGCAATGGCCAGCCCCGGCAAGACCGTGCGCACCCCGGCGTATTACTACGACAAAGACGATGTAGCACTGGTGGGCACCGCGCGCGCGTTGCTGGACAACACCGGCAAGGCCAAGGGCGTGTTTGTAGTCAGCGTCTCGCTGAAGAACCTCACCGAGCTGGTCAAGAGCATCAAGCTCGGTGAAAGCGGCTACGTGATGCTGATCGAAGACGGCGTGGTGCTGGTGGACCCGCGCGACAACGCGCACAACTTCAAGCCCCTCAAAGACCTTGGCGAACCCTACGCACAGCTGGCCAACACCGCCCAGGGTTCCACCGAGGTGGTGATCAATGGCGTGCGCTACATGGCCAATATCTGGACCTCGCCCGGCCTGGGCTGGCGGTATGTCGGCCTGATCGAATACAGCGAAGTGATGGCCGAGGCCACGCGCATGACCTACCTCACCAGCGCGATCGTCGCGGTGCTGGTGCTGATCTTCGGGCTGGTGGCGGCAGCGTTCTCCAAGGTCATCGTCAAACCCATCGGCCAGGTCAGCACCGGTTTGCAATCCATCGCCCAGGGCGAAGGTGATTTGCGCCACGAACTGCACGTGCAGGGTAAGGACGAAACCGCCGAACTGGCCGGCTGGTTCAACAAGTTCCTCGCGGCGATCCGCCAGTTGATCCAGCACATCGGCGCCGCCTCGGCCAATCTGCAGGATGCTTCACGGGTCAACAGTGAAGTGGCGAACAATATGAACGACGCAGCGGGGCGCCAGCGCGAGGCGGTGGAATTGGTCTCCACGGCGTTCAATGAAATGGTCGCCACCGCCAACGAAGTCGCCCGTTCGTGCAGCGGTGCGGCGGAGTCGGCGGAGAACGGCCATCGCCGCGTCGCCGAAGGCAAACAGCAGATCGAAGTGACCACCGACAACGTCAACCGCCTGGGCCGTCGCCTGACCGAATCGTCCCAGGCCATGGTCGAGCTGGAAGCCGGCAGCCGCAGCATCAACCAGATCCTCGGCACCATCCGCGCGATTGCCGAGCAGACCAACCTGCTGGCCCTCAACGCCGCCATCGAAGCCGCCCGGGCCGGCGATCAAGGCCGTGGGTTTGCCGTGGTGGCCGACGAAGTACGAGCCTTGGCCAAGCGCACATCGGACTCCACCGGCGAGATCGAAAACCTGCTCGGCACCCTGGAAACCAAGACCCAGGAAGTCACCCAGAAAATGGGCAGCTGCCTGGACCTGTCGCGCGCCAGCGTGTCGTCCATCGAAAGTGCGCGGGACAGCTTCGAGGGCATCCAATTGTCGGTCAACGAAATCCGCGACCAGAACCTGCAGATCTCAGCCGCCGCCGAGGAACAGCACAGCGTGGCCGAAGAGATCAACCGGCATATCCAACAGATCTACGACGAAGCGCGTTTGGTGGAAAGCCTGGCCAACTCGGCACAGGACGACTCGGGGCGGTTGTCGAACCTGTCGGATGAGTTGAATGGGTTGGTGGGGCGGTTCAAGTCCTAAGCCTTGCGCCGATTCCCTGTGGGAGATGTCGAGCTTTAGCGAGGCTGCGAAAGCGGTGGGTCAGGCGACAGAGGTTTCGCCTGTGCCGCCGCTATCGCAGGCAAGCCAGCTCCCACACTTGATTGGGTTCACAATTCAAAATCTGGGAGTCGTCGCCTGGCACACCGAAATCACATCGCCAGGCGATGCATCTCAATCACCAACCCCTCCTCCTCACTCGGCACACAAAAGTGACGAGTAATCAGGTCGAACTCAGCATCGGTTGCCGCAAAATCATGCTCGCCGCGGGCATTCCTGGCATGCAGCCGGGCACGGCACGTGGCGTCATCCAGTTCCAGGTAATGCAGGCAATGCGGCACCTGGGCCGTCTGCGCCAGGCCGCGCAGCCATTCGCGGTTGGCCAGCGTGGATTTGCCGGAGGCGATCTTGCCGCACAGCAGATGCAGGGTTGGCATGGGGACGTTTCCTTGTGTCGGGTCAAAGAGAATGCCCGCCGTTGCATGGCAGGGCAACGCTCTTCAATCCCTGAACTATGCTCTAGCAGCCATTGGGAGCCCAACGCGTCCGAAGGCACTGGGCGCGGCGGTTGATGCCCGCCATCCATGGCCTTTTGGATAGGAAGTCCTATGACCAGACAGACAAGCGTATTGGGCTTGCTCGCCCTGCTCCCCCTGGCCCTGGCCCACGCCGACGATGGTGGCATCAGCTTCTGGCTGCCCGGTCAGTTCGGTGCACTCGCCGCCGCCCCGGTCACGCCTGGCTGGAGCCTGCCGCTGATCTACTACCACGTTAAAGCCAGCGATAACAAAAACAAGGCCTTCCCACGCGGCGGGCGCACCGTGGTAGGACTGGATGCCGAAGCCGACCTGCTCTTCGCCAGCCCCACCTACACCTTTGAAACGCCAGTGCTGGGTGGTGCCCAGGCGGCGATTTCGGCGGTGGGTGCGGTGGCGCGCTCCGAAGCCAGTATCGATGCGACGGTGACCGGCCCGCGTGGCCGTTCGTTTTCCGGCGGAACCAACGACAACCTCAAGGGCGGCAGCGACCTTTACCTGCTCGGCACCTTGAAATGGAACCATGGCGTGCACAACTTCATGGCCTACACCATGGGCAACCTTCCCATCGGCGCCTATGACCCGAATCGCCTGGTGAATATCGGCCTCGGCCACGCCGCCCTGGATGCGGGCGGTGGCTACACCTACTTCGACAAGACCAACGAGTTCTCCGCCGTGGCCGGCATGACCTACAACTGGGAAAACACCGACACCCGCTACCAGAACGGCATCGACGCCCACCTCGACCTCAGCGCCTCGCACTTTTTCACGTCGCAAACCCTGGTCGGCCTGGTCGGCTACTACTTCGAACAAGTCACCGGCGACAGTGGCAGCGGCGCGACGCTGGGGGATTTCAAATCACGGGTCGCCGGGATTGGCCCGCAGGCCGGGCATTTCTTCAAGGTGAGCGATGAGTTGTGGTACGCCAATATCAAGGGCTACTACGAGTTCGACGCGAAGAACCGCCCCGATGGCTGGAACATGTGGGTGTCGCTGGTCATCCCCCTGAATGGCAAGAAATGACCGCCCTCACGCCATGCGCCGCTGCCAATGCTCGTAAAACGCCAGTGATGCGACGTTCTTGTCCTTGGCCTCCAGCATGATGTCGAAACGGTCGAGAAACTGCAGCGCGTAGTCATTGGTCCAGCGGTTCCACATCTGCGCGCTGTGGCCGTACAAATCACGTTTGGACACCACCTGCATCAGCGCATCCATTTCCAGTTTGTGGTCCGCGTCAAAGCCCAACTCTTGCAAGCTCTCCTGCGGCTGGGAGTAATGCATCGTCGGGCGCACCCCGCGCCAACTGTCGATGACTCGTGCGACTCGTTCCGAGTGGGGGTCGATGTAGTCGTTTTCGTTGATCCAGCAGTGGTGGATATCCAGCACCACCGGCGCCAGGTCGGCGACTTGCAGGCAGTGGTCGAGGCCGTAGGTCTTCTCGTCGTTCTCGAAGGTGATGCAATTACGCGCCACTTGCGACAAGCGCGCCCACACCGCACGCGTGCCCTCCACCCCCAGGCGGCCGGCGATGTGCACGTTGCACTTGAGGTCCTGGAACTGCCGGCCATAGCCCATCATGCGGATCATGTCGGCGTGGTATTCGAATTCGGCCAAGCTGTTTTCCACCACGCCGGGGTTTTCCGAGCCGAGCACGCAATATTGGCCGGGGTGAAAGGACAGGCGAATATCCGAGGCCCGCGCCAGTTCGCCGATGGCGGCAAAGCCCTCGATCAACTGCTGCGCGATGGCCGGGTCCTGGTACACCGCGGCGACTTTCGGGTGGCTGTAGAACGGCAACAGGTCGCTGCTCAGGCGCAGCATGCGCAAGGTCGGCGGCAACCCGGCAACGTAGCGCAGCAGGTGCAATTGCGCGGCGAGGTTATGGGTGACCACTTCCACCAGCTTGGCGCGGGCCACTTGGGGCGTGACCCCGTCCATCCAGCGCAGGGTGGTGGTGCGCGGGTTGTACGGGCCTTCGATCAACTTCAGGGCACTGGCCGAGAGCAGGCGTTCGGGATGCTTGTATTGGCATGCGAAGCCGATGCGTGGATGAGTCATGGGAGTGCCTGGCGGAAATAAGGACGGGATGATACGGGGTTAGGCGCGGCGCAACCCAGGAGGTTCAGTGGATTTGTCCATTGACATGCTTGCCTAAGGCAACAATATAATTGCCAAGGGCAACTATATGGACTCCATCATGTCTACCACCTCCCTTGTCGAACGCGCTGGCATCATCCGTGGCTTCAATCGTTTCTACACGCACCAGATCGGTGTATTGCAGGAACACCTGCTGCAAAGCGCCTTCTCGCTCACCGAAATCCGCGTGATGTACGAGCTGTCTTCCCGTGGCGACCTGACCAGCGCCGACCTGTGCCAGATGCTCGGCCTGGATGCGGGCTACCTGAGCCGGCTGATCAGCGGGCTCGAAAAACAAGGCCTGATCCAGAAGGTCCGCTCCGTCACCGACGCCCGCGCCGTGCAACTGCACCTCAGCGACCTCGGCCGCTCGGTATTGGCGCCCCTGGAGCAAAAGACCCAGGACGAAGTGATCGCCTTGCTGGAGGCCCTGCCCGAACCGCAACAGCAGCAACTGACCGCCGCCATGCAGCGTATCCAGACCCTGCTGCAAGGCACGCCGCCGAGCTTCCTGCTGCGCGATCCGCAGCCTGGCGACATGGGCCTGGTGGTGCAGCGCCAGTCCGCCCTGTATGCGCGTGAGTACCACTGGAATTGGGAGTTTGAAGCGTTGGTGGCGGAAATCGTCGCCAAGTACTTGCGCGAATTTGACCCGAGCTGCGAGCGCTGCTGGATCGCGGAAAAGGACGGCGAGGTGGTGGGTTCGGTGTTTGTGGTGCGCCATGACGACAGCACCGCCAAGCTGCGCATGCTCTACGTGGATGCCAGCGCGCGTGGCATGGGCATCGGCCAGCGCCTGGTGGATGAGTGCCTGCGGTTCGCCCGGCATGCCGGCTATAAACGCATGGTGCTGTGGACGATGAGCGCGCTGGTGGATGCACGCAAGCTGTACCAGAAGGCGGGGTTTGAATTGGTTGAAGAGGAGACTACCCAAAGCTTCGGAAAAGAATTGATCAGCCAGACCTGGGCACGGGACCTGTGAAACATTCCCGCGCTGCCGGCAGCGCGGGAAGCTTCGCATTAAAGGTCAGTGATTTCCTTGTGGCGTGGCACCAGCGTCTTCATCACGCTCCAGGCCACCAGGTACGCCAGTGCACAGATCGCGAACATGATCATGTAGCCAGTGTGGATATCGTTGATCGACTTGTAGTAGTCGAACACCCAGCCGCCGATCTTGGTCATCACCACGCCGCCCAGGCCGCCGGCCATGCCGCCAATGCCGACCACCGAGGCCACGGTTTTTTGCGGGAACATGTCGGACACGGTGGTGAAAATATTGCACGACCACGCCTGGTGCGCTGAAGCGCCCACGCCGATCAGCAACACCGGCACCCAGAAGCTGATATAGCCGAACGGCTGCGCCAACAGCACCACCAGCGGGAACAGCGCGATAATCAACATCGCCTTCATGCGCCCGTCATACGGCGCGTCGCCGCGGGCCATGAAGTAGCTGGGGAACCAGCCGCCACCGATGCTGCCGACCATGGTCATGCTGTACAGCACCGCCAGCGGCATCACGATATCGGCGCCTTTCATGCCGTATTGCGCCGACAGGTACGTGGGCAGCCAGAACAGGAAGAACCACCACACGCCGTCGGTCATGAACTTGCCGAAGGCAAATGCCCACGTCTGACGGTAGGTCAGCAGCTTGAACCACGAGACTTTTTTCCCCACGGCACCGGCAGGCGCCGGGTTGAACGGTTGTACCGTTTCATCACTGCGGATGTAGGCCAATTCTGCGGCCGACAGGCGCTTTTGCTGCTCGGGTTTCTCGTAGAGCGCGATCCACACCGCCACCCACACAAAACCCAGCGCGCCAATCACGATAAACGCCGCTTCCCAGCCCCAAAGGCCTGCAATCAACGGCACGCAAATCGGCGCCAGGATCGCACCGACGTTGGCCCCGGAGTTGAAAATGCCGGTGGCGAATGAGCGCTCTTTCTTGGGGAAGTACTCCGCCGTGGCCTTGATCGCAATCGGAAAGTTACCCGCTTCACCAATCGCCAACACCGCACGGGACAGCATGAAACCGGCAATCGACACCGGAATCACCGCCAAGCCAATCGCCCCGCTGACAGCAGCGATGCCCTCACCCATCGGCACCGAGAACGCATGCATGATGGCGCCCGTGGACCAGATGCCAATCGCCACCACATAGGCGGTCTTCGTGCCGATCTTATCGACCAGGCGCCCGGCAAACAGCATGGAGATGGCGTAGACAAACTGGAACACCGCCGCGATGTTCGCGTAGTCGGTGTTGCTCCAGCCAAACTGCGTGGACAGTTGCGGCGCCAGGAGGCTGAGCACCTGGCGGTCGAGGTAGTTGACGGTGGTGGCAAAGAACAGCATCGCGCAGATGGTCCAGCGATAGTTGCCTACAGCTTGGCCAACGCGCTGGGCGTTGATGGGCTCGTTCAAGTTCATGGCATCACTTTTTTATTTTTGTTAGGTAGGACATACGTTACGTCATATGTCGTCGTACAACTGTGACTTTTATAGCGGGCGTCCTACACGCTGTCAATCTGAAAGATTGCGGTTTATTGAGGTATGTGATGCGCAAGACAAAAGCAGTTGTAGGATGACAAAGCCCATTCACCCGACATCGCTCAACTGTGGGAGCTGGCTTGCCTGCGATGCAGACGCCTCGGTCTGTCAGCTAAACCGCAGCGATGCCATCGCAGGCAAGCCAGCTCCCACACAAGCCAGCCCCCACATTCGATCGGCGGTGTTCTTACGCCTTTTCAATAAAAAACACGCCATCGGGTGAATTATTTCGTGTCCGCTTGTATCTGACCTTTCAGAGCGGTGCCATCGCGGCGATGGCACCACCCCTGTTCAGATTTAGAGTGGTCCCCATGAAAGCTCGCAAGAAACGCGTCAACCCCATCGGATTGAAAGACATCACCATTGTCGATGACACCAAGATGCGCAAGGCGATCACCGCCGCGGCATTGGGCAATGCCATGGAGTGGTTCGACTTTGGCGTCTACGGGTTCGTCGCCTACGTGCTCGGCAAGGTGTTCTTCCCCGACGCCTCCCCTAGCGTGCAGATGATTGCCGCGCTGGGCACCTTCTCCGTGCCCTTCCTGATCCGCCCGCTGGGTGGCTTGTTCTTCGGAGCGCTGGGCGATAAATACGGACGACAAAAGGTCCTCGCCGCCACCATCGTGATCATGTCCCTGAGCACCTTTGCCATCGGCCTGATCCCCGGGTACGCCACGATTGGCATCTGGGCGCCGATCCTGCTGTTGCTGTGCAAAATGGCCCAGGGTTTCTCGGTGGGTGGCGAGTACACCGGCGCATCGATCTTTGTCGCCGAATACGCACCGGACCGCAAGCGCGGCTTCCTTGGCAGCTGGCTCGACTTCGGCTCCATCGCCGGTTTTGTCCTAGGCGCGGGCGTGGTGGTATTGATCTCCAGCGTGCTGGGCGAAGAGCAATTTGAAACGTGGGGCTGGCGCCTGCCGTTCTTCCTCGCCCTGCCCCTGGGCATCATCGGCCTGTACCTGCGCCACGCCCTGGAGGAAACCCCGGCGTTCCAGCAGCACATGGACAAGCTCGAACAAGGCGACCGCGAAGGCCTCAGCCACGGCCCCAAAGTATCCTTCAAGGAAGTCGCGACCAAGCACTGGCGCAGCCTGTTGACCTGCATCGGCATCGTCGCCGCGACGAACGTGACGTACTACATGCTGCTCACCTACATGCCGAGCTACCTGTCCCATAACCTGCATTACAAAGAAAACAGCGGCGTGCTGATCATCATCGCCATCATGGTCGGCATGCTGTTCGTGCAACCGTTCATTGGTTTTGTCAGCGACAAGATCGGCCGCAAGCCCTTCATCATCGCCGGCAGCATCGGCCTGTTGGTGTTGTCGATCCCGGCCTTCATGCTGATCACCAGCGGCAAGATCGGCCTGATCTTCGCCGGGCTGCTGATCCTCGCCATCGTGCTCAACTTCTTTATCGGCGTGATGGCCTCGACCCTGCCGGCGATGTTCCCCACCCACCTGCGCTACAGCGCGCTGGCCAGTGCCTTCAACGTCTCGGTACTGATCGCCGGTCTCACCCCGACGGCCGTGGCCTGGCTGGTGGAAAGCACCAACGACCTGTACATGCCCGCCTACTACTTGATGGTGTTTGCCGTGGTCGGCCTGATCACCGGCCTGACCATGAAGGAAACCGCCAACAAACCCCTGCGCGGCGCAGCGCCGGCGGCGTCGGACATGGCCGAAGCCAAGGAGTTGTTGCAGGAGCATCACGACAATATCGAGCAGAAGATCGAAGACATCGATGCCGAGATTGCCGAGCTGGAAGCCAAGCGCGAGAACCTGGTGCAGCAGCATCCGCGCATCAACTAAAGGCCGCTACCTGAAAAACTGACTCGGCGTCTTGCCAAACTGCTTCTTGAACATGCTGGTAAAGGCGCTGGGGCTTTCATAACCCAGCTCCAGCGCCACATCGATAATCTTCTCCCCCACCGCAATGCGCTCCAGCGCCAACAACAAGCGCGCCTGCTGGCGCCATTGGCCGAAGGTCATGGCGGTTTCCTTGCGGAACAGGCGCTGGATGGTCTTCTGGTCCAGGCCCAGGCGTTCACTCCAATCGGCCACGGTGGAGGCATCGCCCGGGTCGTCCTGCAACGCCGCGCAGATCTGCTGGATACGAGGGTCAGCCGGCTGCGGCAACGAGAGCGGCAAGGCCGGCAGCAACGCGAGTTCATCGAGGATCAGGTGCATGATCCGCGCATCGCGCGAGTCTTCGGCATACGGCGGTTTCAGGCTCACCGACGCCTTGATCAGCTCGCTCAACAACGGCGAGATACTCACCGCCTTGGTTTCGCTCGGCAAGTTGGGGAACGCGTCGGGGCGCACAAACACGCTGCGCATCTTCAACGCCCCTACGCACCGCAGCGAGTGAACCTGCCCGCAGGGCATCCAGAACCCACGGTTGGACGGCACCGTCCATTGGCTTTGCGCCGAGTGCACCACCATCACGCCTTCGATGGCGTAGAGTAATTGGTGCTTCTCGTGACTGTGCTCGGGGATCACCCAGTTCTCGGGGTAGTCGGTGGCCGAACTGATCACGGCCCAGTCGCCTTCGTCGATTTCCTGTAGAAATTTATCCAGTGATTTGATCATTTCGCCCTTTTTGCGATGATTGCTGCCCGAATTTCGCGAGACAGGCATTTTCCGCAAATCTAGCATGAACGCCGAATCATTTTGAAATAGATGGCGAGCCCAAGTACTCGCCACCCTGTATGGAATGCCTGCATGTCGACCCTGACCGCGTCACCCGCTGCTGCTACCACCGCCACGCCCCACGCCAGCCCCTTGGTCATGCGCATTCTCGGCGCCTGTGCCCTGGCGCACCTGATCAACGACCTGATCCAGGCCGTGCTGCCGTCGATCTACCCGATGCTCAAGGCCAACTACGGCCTGAGCTTCGCCCAGGTCGGCCTGATCACCCTGACCTTCCAGCTGACCGCCTCCCTGCTGCAACCGTGGATCGGCTACCACACCGACCGCCATCCCAAACCGTGGCTGCTGCCCGCCGGCATGGTCTGCACCTTGATCGGCATCCTGATGCTGGCGTTTGTCGGCAGCTTCCCGGCGATCCTGCTCGCCGCAGGCCTGGTGGGCGTGGGTTCCTCGACCTTCCACCCGGAAACCTCGCGCGTTGCGCGCCTGGCCTCCGGCGGCCGCTTTGGCCTGGCGCAATCGACCTTCCAGGTCGGCGGCAACACCGGCAGCGCCCTCGGCCCGTTGCTCGCGGCGGCGATCATCATTCCCTACGGCCAGGGCCATGTCGCCTGGTTCGGCCTGTTTGCGGTGTTTGCCATCCTGGTGCTCTACGGTTTGAGCCGCTGGTATCGCAACCACCTCAGCCTGTTCAAGCTCAAGCAAGGCGGTAAAGCCACCCATGGCTTGTCCAAGGGCCGGGTGACCTTTGCCTTGGTGGTGCTGGCCGTGCTGGTGTTTTCCAAGTACTTCTACATGTCCAGCCTGACCAGCTACTTCACCTTCTACCTGATCGAGAAGTTCCACCTGTCGGTGGCCAGTTCGCAGATGTACCTGTTCCTGTTCCTCGGTGCAGTCGCCGTGGGCACCTTTGCCGGCGGGCCGATTGGCGACAAGATCGGCCGCAAGAAGGTCATTTGGTTCTCGATCCTCGGCGCCGCGCCGTTCACCCTCGCCCTGCCCTACGTCGATCTGTTCTGGACCGCCGTGCTCAGCGTGGTAATCGGTTTTATCCTTGCCTCGGCCTTCTCCGCCATCGTGGTGTTCGCCCAGGAACTGGTGCCCGGCAACGTCGGCATGATCGCCGGGATCTTCTTCGGCCTGATGTTCGGCTTCAGCGGGATTGGCGCCGCGCTGCTCGGTCTGCTCGCGGATAACCACGGCATCGAGTACGTCTACAAGCTGTGTTCGTTCCTGCCGCTGGTGGGCATCCTGACGATATTGCTGCCGTCCACCAAGGGCGTCTGACCCGCCACTCATCGGCTGGCGCAATGCCATGACGATGAGTGTTCTGAAAACCTGCGTGTGCGCTTACAATCCCGGTTTAAACGCACACCAGGCAGACCCGGCAAGACATGACGCTCGACCCTCCTACGATTTTGGCCCTCACCGTGGCCCTCGCCGCCGCTGCTGCCCTGTACCTCGCCGTCGAATGGCGCAGCGTGCGCGAACCGTCGCTGCTGTGCTGGAGCGCCGGTTTTGCGACCATCAGCATCGGCTCCACCCTCGCCCTGCTGCGCAGCAGCGGCTTCTTGATGATCGGCATCTGGTTCGCCAATGGCTTGCTGGTGATCGCCCACTTCCTGTTCTTGCTCGGCGTGGCGCGGTTCACCCAGGCGCGGCTGTCGCGCTGGTGGCTGTTGATGCCCGCCGTGTGGCTGGGCATGTTGCTGCTACCGGCCGACTTGCCGTGGTCCAAAGCCATGCTGGCGGTGCAGTCCCTGTTGGTGGCGGCGCCGACCTTGTGTGCCAGCAGCCTGCTGCGGCCCCACGGCAAGTCATTGAGCATCGGCGCGGTGCAACTGCGCTATGTGCTGCTGATCCACGGCTCGTTCTATGTGGCCAAGGCGCTGTCGGTGCTGATCCCCGGCACCCTGATCGACCTGGCGGCGTTCAAGGGCGAGATCATCCAGGTGTCGTTGGTAGAAGGCGCGATGGCGATCATGCTGATCGCCTTGTCGATGACCGGCTCGGAGCGCTATCGCCGCGAACAGCAGATCGCCCGCCTCGCCGCCCGCGACCCGCTGACCGCCCTCTACAACCGCCGCGCCCTGGACCTGCGGGCGCCGCGCTTGCTGGCCCAAGTGTCCCCGGCCCGTCCGGGCGCGCTGCTGTTGATCGACATCGACAACTTCAAGCCGGTCAACGACCTTTACGGCCACATCGCGGGCGACCGTCTGCTGATCGCCTTGAGCGAAATGATCCGCGCGGTAGTGCCCCGTGGCGCATTGGTCGCGCGCTTGGGAGGCGATGAATTTGTGATCCTGCTGCACCCGGCCTCCACGGAACAAATCGTCGACCTCGGCAGCCGCCTGCGCGGGCAATTTTTTCAATTCACCTCGCAAACCTTTGCGACCCCGACAGCGGTGACCCTGAGTATCGGCGCCAACCTGTTCGACCAGCCGCCGGCAAGCCTGACGGAATTGATCGAACAAGGGGACACCGCGCTGTATGAAACCAAGCGCGGTGGGCGTGACAGCATTCGGTTGGTGGATCGCACCGGAGCGAGTTCGTTTGGCTAATCGTCGCTGAGGGTGATTTTCACCGTACCTACCTATCCAGCCGACTTTTCCTAAGTGATGGCCGGAAGCGTCCGACTGTACTTCGAATATCCAAATTATCAGGGTAGCTGCGCAATAAACGCATGTTTACTGACTGCATAAAAAGGACATTTTGAATGGGTGACGGACACTTCATTGGCTTGGGTGACAAAACCACCTGCGGCGGGAAAGTCCTGGATGGCGACCCCAGCATAAACATCTATGGCCTCCTCCACGCTTGTGAGGGAGACCGCGTGACCTGTGGAAAGCACCCGGGCATATATAAAATACTCGGCGGTATTTCACACATGAACAGCCATGGCAGGCTGATGGCTGGCACGCTGGACAGCTTCAGCAGTTGCCCCTGCCGAGCCAGATTCATTCCCTCGATCTACACGGCGATCTACCGCAACGAAAGCTACGAACGGCCGGCCATGAGACGCGCCGCTGAGCCGGCGCCAGTGGCTCAGGCCCGCAGTTCGGCGGCACAGAATCAGTCGACGTACCGTCCTTCGAGTCATTGGACGCCCTCTGCGTTTAACAGCCCACAACCTCAAGAACCCGGCTTCTATATCGTGCCCCAAAGCACGACCCGCGAAGCTCTAGAGGCCACGTTATTTCCAACGCCAGACCCAGCGGTAATGGCCAAGTTCCGAACACTCAACCCTCGAACAGACAACGTCAAAGCCGGCTCATTGATCGTGCTTGGCGATCCAAACAACTTTCAATGCAGCAAAGAAGAAAACCACTTACTGGAAGCCGCGGCACTCACCCATGACGCTATAAACCCGCTTAGTGCAGCCGATGCGGACTTCATGATGCGCCATCGCGAGCAGATCCAAAGCTTCCTGGCCCACAGTTCAACCGCTATCGGAGCGGGTGAAACCATGCTCGCGAGGAACCTGGATAATTTGAAAACAATCTTGCAGGACATCGAGGCACTGCACCAAAAAGCATTCCTCAAGGACGGACACTTGCGATCACCGGAATTTTTCGCCGAACGTAAAAACCTGCTGGCCCGACTTGATACCCACCTCACCGCCCTGACCCGCAGAAGCGCCGGTATTCCCGACCATCCCAATCTGAAAACCGCGCTGGGAATATCAAGCCGCAGCCTTGTTCATCGGTGGTCGCAGGCCGGGGCACCGGGCCAGATACCTGGTTACGCGACCCACATCCAACAGTTGGCGAAAGCTTCGACGGTGATCAAACATGGAGGCTGGGTCGGTACAGCGATTGGGGGTGGGGCAACGGGTGAGCGGATAGGGGAAAAGATTTATGAGGCCGTTAAATGAGCCTGGGCTTAGGCGACAAGGTGTTTTTGGTCATTGCCCTGGCAGACTTTGCCGGTATTTTTCTATGGATTGGTATTTGTCTGCACCTTGCCTATACAAAAATGGACCTCATTCTGGAACACCTGAAAAACAGTTCGGCAATCACAGTCAGGGCACCGTTGCGGCATGGGGGGCCGTTGGGGAAATTGCTGTTGATCGGTGGCATCTCAGGAGTCGTCACATTTCCAAGGATCCACATCAAAAGAGGTACGCTGAGCACCGCAGATCTCGCGGGTTTTCCAGTTGCGCTCAAGGTTAAATTCGTGCGTCTGCAATGGAGCGCGTTCGGGCTGATAGCGGTCATGATGACCTTTGGCAAAGCCATTAAGCTCGGATTGATTTAACCGCGACTCGTAACGCCGGGGGGAACGGGGGCGTCCCCATTCCCCCACCAACGCCTACCGTTAGAGGTCGTAACTCACCGCCACACTGCGCCCACTCTTCACCGACTCCAGCGCGCAATCCGCCAGGTGCAACGCATACAAACCGTCGCGCATATTGGTAGGCAGCGGCTGACCGTGGTTCAGTGCATCAATGAACTGCGTCAGCTCATTACGATACGCATCCGCATACCGCTCCAGGAAGAAATGCTGCAACGGCTCCAGCGCCTCGGTGTGCTCGGCGCTCCAGTGGCGCAAGGTGCTGGGCCGATGGTTATCGGTGAGCAGTACGCCGCTGGCGCCGGACACTTCGACGCGCTGGTCGTAGCCGTACACCGCCTGGCGGCAGCAGTTGATATGGCATTGCTTGCCCGAGGCGGTGCGCAGCAAGACCATCACGCTGTCGTAATCGTCGATCTCGGCCAGGCTGGGGTCGACCAGGCGGCTGGCGATGGCGCTGACTTCCACCGGTTCTTCGCCGAGCAGATGGCGCGCGGTGTCGAAGTCGTGGATGGTCATGTCGCGCAGGATGCCGCCGGAGTGGGCCAGGTAGTCACGCGGCGCCAGGCCGGGGTCGCGGCTGGTGATGATCACTTGGCGCACGGCACCGATCTGCCCGGCATCCAGGGCTTGGCGCAGGCGCAGCATGTCGGGGTCGAAACGCCGGTTGAAGCCGAGCATCACCTGGCCACCTTGGCGCTCCACGGCTTTTGCCGCGCTG
Organism: Pseudomonas sp. Marseille-Q1929; assembly: GCF_017316265.1. Lineage (NCBI taxonomy): Bacteria > Pseudomonadati > Pseudomonadota > Gammaproteobacteria > Pseudomonadales > Pseudomonadaceae > Pseudomonas > Pseudomonas sp. Marseille-Q1929. The sequence continues at coordinate 5,283 of NZ_JAFLWU010000012.1, read as the reverse complement.
CGCGCCTTGGCGATATCGAGGTCGATGGGTTTCTCGCAGAGTACCGCCTTGCCCGAAGCCACCGCCGCCAGCAGCAGGTCGATATGGGTGTCGGTGGGCGTGCCGATGACCACGGCGTCGATATCGTCACGGCTGAGCACGGCGGCGCAATCGTAAGCCGCCTCGCAGCCCAGCTGGCTACTCAGCGTGTCGACCCCTTCACGCCAGGGATCGGCCACCAGCACCAACGTGGCATTTGGGTGGGCGGCGACGTTGGCGGCGTGGATCTTGGCGATGCGCCCGGCACCTAGAACGGCGATTCGTAGCATGGTGAACACTCCTGGTTTTGTTGTTGGGGAGAGCTTCAGTCCGGCAGGTTGAACGGCGTGACGATCTGCACCTGCGACGGCGCAATCGGCCCGGCCTTCCACAGCCGATGAAATTGCAGGATGTGCAGGAACACGCTGCGCGCGTCGATCTGCAGGTTGTGGTCAATGATTGCGGCGACTTTTTCTTCGCGCAGCAACTGGCGGTTTTCTTCGTCGAGGTCGTGGCCGATAAACACTTCCAACGGGCGTTCGAGGGCGGCGAAGGCATCGACAATCGCGCGGTTACCGCCGCCGACGCTGTACACCGCCTTCAGCTCGGGATGCTGTTTCAGCGCCTGGGTCACGCGCTCGAAGGTGCGCTCGTAAACCCCATAACCGCCACTCACATCCAGCACCCGCAGGTGCGGCGCACGCCCGCGTAACCAGGCGCGAAAGCCCATCTCGCGCTCTTCTTCGCCACGGAACAACTCGCTGCCGATCACCACCGCGACGTCCTGGGCTAACGCCGGCAGCCAGCGCGACATCAGGTACGCGGCGGTCTGCCCAGCCGTGCGGTTATCCATGCCGACGTAGCCGATGCGCTCGCTTTGCGGCAGATCTGTCACCAGGGTGACCACCGGAATGCCCGCCGCGATCAGTTGCTTGACCGCCTGGTTCACCGCCGGCTCGTCGGCGGCCTTGAGCACCACGCCCTGGCTGCCGGTGTCGAGGCAGCGCAGCAGTTGGTCGTGCATGGCCTGGGGTTCGATCTCTTCGAACAGGTGAAAGCGCGGGGCAATCCGAAACGGCGCCAGGCTGGCCAGTTGCGCGACGATGGCCGCTTGCACCGCCGCACTGAAACGCTTGGGCGTGTGCATGATCACGTCCACATGAAAGGTGCGGCCAACCGCCAGGCCGTTTTTCTCCTGGGACTCCAGCTCATCCAACGCCTGCTCGATGCGCCGCCGGGTCTGCGCATGCACGCTGCCACGCTGGTGCAGCACACGATCGACCGTGGCTTTGCTCACGCCCGCCTGGGTCGCGAGTTGCTTGATGGAGAAGTGTTTTGCGCGTTCGAGCATGCGGTTCGCCTGAGGTGTTTTTGAGGTCTTATTTGGGCGTTACTGAGGTTTCGCAATGCTAGTCTCAGTTTTGCCCGGCGTCGAGCCGGGCGATGCACAACAACAAAAATCAGGAGAACTGCATGCCTAACACCGATCTCGCCACCTCGTTCAGCGGCCAATACTTTGTCGTCACCGGCAGCACCCAAGGCCTGGGCGCCGCCGTCGCGCATACCCTGGCGCGACGTGGCGCTGCCGGCCTGATCATCTGCGGGCGGCGCCGCGCCCAGGGCGAGGAACAGGTGCGGCAGTTGGCCCAACTGGATTGCCAGGCGTTTTTCGTCGAGGCCGACCTTGAAAAAGTCGAGGATTGCCGGGCGATCATCGACGCGGCGCGCACCCACTTCGGCACCTTGCACGGCTTGGTGAACTGCGCCGGCATGTCGGATCGCGGCACCATCCTCGACACCTCGCCGGAGCTGTTCGACAAACTGTTTGCGGTGAATGTGCGGGCGCCGTTTTTCCTTATGCAGGAAGCGCTGAAGCTGATGATCAGCAAAGGTGTGGAAGGCGCCGTGGTGAATATCCAGAGCGTCACCGGGCATGGCGGGCAATCGTTTTTGAGCGCGTATGCGGCGTCGAAGGGCGCGCTGGCGATCCTCACCAAGAACGTCGCGTTCACTGCACTGCGCAACCGTATCCGCGTCAACGGCTTGAATATCGGCTGGATGGACACGCCCCACGAAGATGACATCCAGCGCCAGTACCACGGCGCCCAGGACGGCTGGCTGGCAGAGGCCGAAAGCGCGCAGCCGTTCGGGCGCCTGCTCAAGCCGGAGGAAGTGGCGCGCAGCGTGGCGTTTTTGCTGTCCAGCGAATCGGGGATGATGACCGGCTCGGTGATCGACCTGGAACAAGGCGTGGTCGGCTGCACCGACGGCGGCAGCCCGCAACCGCATCAGGCCCTGAGCCTGCCAGGGGGTGTGTGATGTCGGCATTTGTCAGCGCCGAGGCCGTGCGCCTGGCGGATTTCAGCCAGCTGTGCGCGCAACAGGCCCACGCCGAGGATTACCCGCTGTGCCAGGAGGTGCTGAGCAATGTGCCGATCTATCAGGCCCAAACCCTGCGCAACAGCGACCGCCGCAGCGTGATGAATGAGCTGCACCGGCTGTTCCGTGACGGGCCGGGGGTGATGGTGGTACGCCGGGCCTATGAAGATCTGGAAGTGGTGGACCGCCACAGCCAGGTGTTCGAAGCGATCTTTGCCAATGAGGCCGCCCAAGGCGTGGCCGCCGACCACTTTGCCAAGGCGGGCAGCAACGGGCGCATCTGGAATTCGTTGCAGAAAGCTGCGTTGCAGTCGCCCGAGTCGTTTGTCGAGTATTACGCCAACCCGCTGCTGGGGCTGATTGCCGAGGCGTGGCTGGGGCCGAGTTTTCAGGTCACGGCGCAGGTCAACGTGGTGCATCCCGGTGGTCAGGCGCAGCAGCCGCACCGGGATTACCACCTGGGGTTCCAGACCAACGACGTGGTGGAGCGCTTCCCCCTGCCCTTGCACCTGCTGTCGCAGTATCTGACGCTGCAAGGCGCGGTGGCCCACACGGATATGCCGCTGGAAACCGGGCCGACCCAACTGCTGCCGTTCTCCCAGCAATACGCCTTGGGTTACCTGGCGTGGCGCCGCGAAGAGTTTATCGACTACTTCCAGCAACATGCCGTGCAGTTACCGCTGAACAAGGGCGACCTGCTGTTCTTCAACCCGGCGCTGTTCCACGCTGCCGGCACCAACCGCACCGCCGACCGCCAGCGCATGGCCAACCTGCTGCAAATTTCCTCGGCATTCGGCAAACCCATGGAAGCCCTCGACCGCGACCGCATGATGCTCGCGGTGTACCCGGCGTTGCTGGCCAATCCGTCCCTGGATGCCCAGGCCGTGATCGCTTGCACGGCGGACGGTTATTCCTTCCCCACCAACCTCGACACCGACCCACCGCTCAAAGGCCTCGCGCCACAAACCGGACAACAGCTGATGCAACAAGCGTTGAGCGAACGCTGGCCGCCCGCGGACTTTGCGGCGGCGGTGGCGCAGATGCGCGCCAAGCGCCAGGCCTGAATCACCCCTGCTTTAACAACAACAATAACAACGGAGCAAAACCATGAAAAAGCACCTCCTTGCGGCACTGTTTACCCTCGCTGTCACGCCGTGGGCGCTGGCCGATATTCGTATCGGCGTGAGCATCGCCCAGGTCGATGATGTATTTCTCGCGCAGATGCGTGACTACATGGCCGCCCATGCCAAGGAGTTGCCCGGGGTGACCCTGCAATTCGAAGATGCCCAGGGCGATGTGGTGCGCCAACTCAACCAGGTGCAGAACTTCACCGCCCAGGGCATGGACGCGATCATCGTCAACCCGGTTGATACCGCCGCCACAGCCAAGATGAGCACTAACGCCCAGCAGGCCAAGACCCCGCTGGTCTACGTCAACCGCCGCCCGGACGCCCCGCAACTGCCGCCTGGCGTGGGTTACGTAGGCTCGGATGAGGTCAAGGCCGGGGAGATCCAGATGCGCTACCTGGCCGAGAAAATGGGCGGCAAGGGCAACCTGGCGATCATGCTCGGGCTGCTGTCCAACAACGCCACCCACAACCGCACGCTAGGGGTGAAAACCGTGCTCAAGGAGTACCCGGACATCAAGATCGTAGAAGAACAAACCGCGGAATGGCAGCGCAACAAGGCGATCGACCTGATGAACAACTGGATCGTTTCCGGACGCAAGATCGACGCCGTGGCGGCGAACGCCGATGAAATGGCGATTGGCGCCGCCATGGCCATCAGCCAGGCCGGTATGCAACCGGGCAAGGACATCCTCGTGGCCGGCAGCGACGGCGGCCCAGCCGGGCTGGATGCGGTGAAAAAGGGCCAATTGCTGGTGACGGTGTACCAGGACAACAAGGGCCAGGCGGTGGGCTCGATTGATCTGGCGGTGAAGATGGTGAAGAAGGAACCGTACACGGCTGAACTGACGATTCCGTATCAGCGGATCACCAAAGACAATTACCAGGCGTTCCTCAACCCATAACCCCGAACGCTCCCACATCTTGATCTGTAAACCCGCTCAAATGTGGGAGCTGGCTTGCCTGCAATGGCGGTAGCACAGGCAACATCTCTACCAGCAGTGCCGCCGCCTTCGTAGCCTCGCTAAAGCTCGACAACTCCCACATTTTGACTTGTGAACCCGCTCAACTGTGGGAGCTGGCTTGCCTGCGATGGCGGCGGCACAGGCAACATCTTTACCTGCAGTTCCGCCGCCATCGTAGCCTCGCTAAAGCTCGACAACTCCCACATTTTGACTTGTGAACCCGCTCAACTGTGGGAGCTGGCTTGCCTGCGATGGCGGCGGCACAGGCAACATCTCTACCAGCAGTGCCGCCGCCTTCGTAGCCTCGCTAAAGCTCGACAACTCCCACATTTTGACTTGTGAACCCGCTCAACTGTGGGAGCTGGCTTGCCTGCGAAGACGGCAACACAGGCAACATCTCTACCAGCAGTGCCGCCGCCTTCGTAGCCTCGCTAAAGCTCGACAACTCCCACATTTTGACTTGTGAACCCGCTCAACTGTGGGAGCTGGCTTGCCTGCGATGGCGGCGGCACAGGCAACATCTTTACCAGCAGTCCCGCCGCCATCGTAGCCTCGCTAAAGCTCGACAACTCCCACATTTTGACTTGTGAACCCGCTCAAATGTGGGAGCTGGCTTGCCTGCGATGGCGGCGGCGCAGACAACATCTTTACCAGCAGTCCCGCCGCCATCGTAGCCTCGCTAAAGCTCGACAACTCCCACATTTTGACTTGTGAACCCGCTCAACTGTGGGAGCTGGCTTGCCTGCGATGGCGGCGGCACAGGCAACATCTTTACCAGCAGTCCCGCCGCCATCG